>CAZCGB010000787.1:0-1505 GCA_964498045.1 uncultured Isosphaeraceae bacterium | reverse complement strand
CGATCGATTCGTACTAATCGCCTCATTCCGTCAGCCAGCGCAGCCATGCCGGACCCTGCCACACCGTCGGCCGCCAGGTCCATCCCGCGCCCGCCACCGCCTCCAGCAGCGGCTGCTTCATTTCCTGAAGATTGAACGCATACGCGTAGGAGAGTTCCGGTGTGGGTCGGCCATGCTCATCGAACTGCAACCCGAACACACGACCACGCTCCATCTGGAAGAAAACGATGCCGAGTTCAGTCCTCCATTGCAGGTTCGCGCCATCCATGCCGGCCGACCAATCACAGACGGCGTGCGAATCGGTGACGCGCACCACCGATGAGTTCGCGTCCATAGTCAACACAATCCGATGCGCCCTTTTCAGGCCATGCGCGCGGGCGAGATCGACCCACTTGGCGTCGGCGTAGCGCCACTCGGCGATCAGTTGATGTTCGCCAGCGCCACGGGAAACGGTAAAAGGCACATCAAGCGCGTTGACCGCTTCCAACCGCGCACGCAACTCCGCCTCACTGACGGGGGCGACGCCCTGTTTCGCCGTGGTGCTGCCCGCCCACGCCGCGCCCTTGAAGAAGTACAGCGCCACGAGCAGGAGATACGGAGGAAACGCCGCGGCAATGAGGGCCGGATGCGGGCCTGTCCGCGGCGACGGCGCGACGCCGGTGAAATCCAACGGCGCGAGGCTGGGTACGTCGAATGACCCCGCGCGCATGCGCCGGATGATCGTTCCGTCATCTCTCCCCGTCCAGATCATCAGCATGCGGCCTTCAGGCCGCGCATACAGCCGGTCGCCTGCCGGGCGCGATGCGGAACATCCCCTTGTCGAATCGCCCTTCGCCGTCTGCGTCAGGCCGGCGATGCGCAGGTACTCGACCCAGGCTTTCTCGGCCGCGCCAGCGCCGCTGAAACACGCGATCAACGCCGTCTCACCTTCCGGAAGCACCGCGAACACCGCGGGATCGGCTTCGGCCAAAACGTCGCCGTGCATTGGTCGCGCATCTTGAATGAGGTCGGCGTCAGCATCAAGGCCGAACAGCGTCTTCGCAGCGACTGTCCGCGCCTCTGCGGTCACATCATCGCGCGGCTGGCCAAGCGTGCGCAAAGCCGCTACGCGCGGCTCTGCAATCTTCGCTGTCGCCAAGGCGCTCCGCATGTGAAACACGAATTGCGGCCCAGCGATCATCAGCATGAAGCCCATGAACCACAACATCGGGCGCACCGATCCGCCCTGATGCCGCATCATCCAGCCGATGCCCAGGCACACCACGGCCGCGAACACCAACAGGACGGTGACGATCAGCAATCCAGGGTTGGTTTTGAACAAGTTCAGCATGCGGAGGTCCGTCGATCATCGGAAAGAATCCACCACCGAGAGCGGAGATGGCCCGTTCGCCGATCACACCGGGCCACGCCAGCGAAAGATGATGACGCTGACGATCGCGCCGACGACCCAGACCGCGCAGCCGAGCATCACCGCGAGAATCCACAGTCCCATCACTCCGGACTTG
>CAZCGB010000786.1:0-1511 GCA_964498045.1 uncultured Isosphaeraceae bacterium | reverse complement strand
TTTGTTTCCGATCTGGGCGATTGGTTCGTAGCGCAATCGCTCGCATGCCAGGGCCTGGGATCTCCGTTCTACGGCGAGCTGCTCTCGACGATCGCCCGCCGGATACCCAGCGAGATCGCCCAGTTAACGGGGACGGACTGGCGATTCGGCGACATGTTGCCACTGCGGTTGATGGGCGCCACCCACTTCGCGGCGCAGAACGGAACTGCGCCAGCGCTCGCCACCCATTTCCCAAGCACGGAGGGCAACGGTCAGGTCGGCGCAGACCTTGCAGACGCCGTGGTCGCGACATGGTTCGAACAACCGTCCCTCACCCGGCAAGACCTGGAATCGGCCGGTCAGTCGTACGAGGTCTGGCTGGCGGCCGCGATCGGTCTTGGCTGGCCCCTTCGTCTCTTGTTTGCGCGCGGCACATCGCACCCAGTCGCCGTGCAAGTCGTGCTTGGCATCGCTGCGATGTCGTTTGTCGATGCTTCGCTGGGCACGCTTGGCCTCTTGACCTCCCCCGTCGTCGCCTGGGCGATCATTGCGGCCGGCCTTGGAATGCTGCTCTTTCAACAGATCCTTCTGCGCGAGTTCCGATTCAGTGAACTTCTCCCAGAGTGGCCGGCATGGAGTTGCGCGCCGGCCATTGCCGTCCTGCTGATCGCGGCCTGTTCCGCGCCGGGCTGGCTTTGGTCCGGTGAGTTCGGCGGCTACGACGCGCTCTCGTATCACCTGCAACTGCCTAAGGAATGGCTGGCGAATGGACGGATCGCGCCGCTCGATCACAACGTCTATTCGTTTTTTCCCGGATTTGTTGAAGCGGCATATCTGCACCTGATGTCTCTGCGCGGCAAGTCGCACGCCATGGATGCGCTGTGCGACTGCCAGATGCTGCATGCGCTCCTGACCTTCGGCTCCGCCGCGATGACCGCTGTCGCCGCGTCTCGCTTTTCCGGCCGCATGTTCGGCGCTCTTGCCGGAGCGCTGTACCTCGCCACGCCATGGAACATTGTCGTCGGCTCGCTGGCGTACAACGAGATGGCGGTGAACCTCATGCTTGCGGCTGGGATTCTCATCGCATGTGATGGCGGGATGTCGAGCGCACGGCGAGGCCTCGTCATCGGCATCGTGAGCGGCGCAGCCGTCGGCGCGAAGCTGACCTCGCTCGGTTTCGTCGCCGCACCGTTGGGACTGTTGCTCCTTCTGCAAACGCCTGTTCGCAGGTGGTTTCCCGCTCTGCTGCTGGCCGCCATCGCGGGAGCGATTGGCCTGCTCCCCTACCTTCTGCGCAATTGGTCGCATGCCGGCAATCCGCTGTTTCCATTCGCGGCGAATCTTCTCGGCGCATCGAATTGGAGCGAGGTTCAGGTTCAGGCATGGCATCGCGGACATATGCCTGATGCCGATTTCTCGCAGCGTCTGCTCGCTCTATTGCGGCAGTTCTTCACGTACGGTTTCGGGCCAAATCCCAAGCCCAGCGAACCGTGGCTTGTGCAATGGGGCGCGCTGCCGTGGTTGGGCGCGCT
>CAZCGB010000785.1:0-1512 GCA_964498045.1 uncultured Isosphaeraceae bacterium | reverse complement strand
TGGGATGTCAACGTGGTGGCGCACGAGATGGGGCACAACCTCGGCACGCCGCACACGCACGATCTGAATCCTCCGATCGACACATGCGCGCAAGGCAGCACCGAGCGCGGCACGATCATGAGCTACTGCCACACACGCGCGGGCGGGCTGCTCAACATCGACATGTACATGCACGCGGCGAATCAGGACATCATCGCCGATGACAACCCGCTCTCGTCCGCGTTCTGCCTGTGGAACGACTGTAACGGAAACCTCATCAACGACGTCGAGGACATCGTCTTCGGCCGAAGCCTCGACGCCAACGCCGACGGCATCCCCGATGAATGTCAGGACTGCAACGGCAACGGCATCCTCGATCCGCTCGACATCGCCAACGGCGCGGCCGACGTCAATGCCAACGGCATTCCCGATTCCTGCGAGATCGACTGCAACGGCAATGGCCAGCCGGATCGCTGGGAGTGCCAGCAGAATCCGACGATTGATCGCAACGGCAATCGCGTTCCCGATTCGTGCGAGCCCGACTGCAACGGAAACAATCAAGCCGATTTCATCGACATCGCGGAAGGGTCGTCGACGGATCTCGACCGCAACAGCAGGCCGGACGAGTGTGATGACTGTAACGCCAACGGCGTGGCCGACTGGATCGACTACGGCCGCGCGCTCAACGTATTCATCGCTCAGGCAGATGACCTCATCGCCAGTCCGGTGCGGGAGTACCACGCACAAAGCGGCGTGCTGGTGCGCGATTACACCGGCGCACCGATTCAGGATTCGTTTGATCTGGCATTCGGCCCCGATCGTCAGTTGTACGTCATCAGCTGGTTCGACAACCGGGTGGTCAAGATCAATGTGGACACCGGCGCGGCGACGACATTCATCACGCAGGCTGCGGCGGGTTTCACCTCGATGTCATCGCTCGTGTTCACGCCCGGCGGAACCCTGCTGACGGCTTCGCCTGTGAACGGCGAAATCCGCAAATACGATTCATCGGGTGCATTCGTCGGCTTGCTCGCCGATCTCACCGGCGCGCCCTGGGACATGGCTTTCGGGCCCAACGGCGACCTGTTTGTCCTCACCAACGCCAACGGCGTCCTGCAGTTGAATCCGACGACCGGCGCGGTGATTGGCACATTCGCGTCACCGGCGAATCTCAATCAACCAAGGGGCATGTGTTTCATGCCTGATGGACGACTGCTTGTGGTCAACTGGGGCAACAACACGATTCGCGCATTCAGCGCCGCGGGTGTTGACCTTGGCCAGTGGAATGACGAGTTTCCCGTCGAATCGCCATGGGGAATCACGGTGGGGCCAAACGGCCATGTCTTCACAGCTCGCCGCGCAAGCCCTGTGCGCATCGTCGAATATGCCACGAATGGCAGGTACATCCGATCATTCATCCGCGGCGATGATGACCTCACGCACCCGACTTCACTCGCATTCCGACCCGCATCGCCAGCCGATGCGACTCAGAATTTCGTGCTGGACGTGTGCGAGGACATCTGCGTGTGCGAC
>CAZCGB010000784.1:0-1512 GCA_964498045.1 uncultured Isosphaeraceae bacterium | reverse complement strand
ATGCGCCTCGTTTGCCGTGGTGGTCATGGCACGGGGTGCCATCTTGCGCTACGCACCATCGCTCCCAGCTGTTCCAGAAGGGTACAACCAGGAGGCATCGGGCAGCGGCGATCCTCCGCCCTGCACGTCGACCCGCTTCCCGTGCTAATCTACCTCCCTTTCGCCCCACTTCTTTGATCGTTTCACCCATGTCTGATCAACCGGTTCAGGAACAACCCCGTCAGCCTCAAGACGACCAGGGCGGTCACACCGCAGAGTCGTACGCTTCGCACGGCGCACTCCCGCAGCCAGAAATGCCGCCGGCACAGCCGGGGCGTCGCGATCTGGATGCGCATCTTGCCGCCGAAATCGAACAGGCTCTTGGCGACATGAGCATCGGCGAACTGATGGAATTGGATCAAGCGAAGTCGGCTCGGCCAGCTGCGGGGGCAAGCCGAGGAGCTCGACCATCGCGGAGCACTGGCGGTGGCGGCGGTGGGCATTCCGAGCGCGAACGGAAGATCGGCACCATCATGCAAGTGCACGGCAACGACGTGTTCGTCGAGTTCGGTCCGCGCAAGCAAGGCGTTTGCGCGCTCGCGCAATTCCCCGAGCCGCCCGCCCTCGGCGCGCAAGTCACCTTCATCGTTGATGGCTTCGACAAGGAAGACGGCCTGCTCAAGCTCTCGCTCGAAGGCACCGTGCGCAAGGCCGAGTGGGAGTCGCTTGAAGTCGGTCAGTTCGTCGAAGCCCGCTGCGTCGCCGTCAACAAGGGCGGCCTGGAGATGGAAGTCGCCAATCACCGCGCCTTCATGCCGGCCGGCCAGGTTGATATCCGTTTCCACGCGGACCTCAGCGTCTTCGTCGGTGAGAAGATGCCCTGCGAGGTCAAGGAAGTCGACCGTGCGCGCGGCCGGATCATCTTGAGCCGCCGCGCCATGATGGAAGTTGAGCGCGAGCATCTGCGCATGAAGCTGCTGAGCACGCTCGAAGTCGGTCAGGTGCTGCAGGCGACGATCAGCAAGATCCAGGCCTACGGCGCGTTCGCAGACATTGGCGGCGTCGATGGACTCATCCACATCTCCGACATCGCCTACGAGCGCCTCAAGCATCCCGCCGATGTGCTCAAGGAAGGCCAGCAGGTGATGGTGAAGGTGCTGAAGATCGACGAATCGCAGACGCCGCCGAAGATCGGCCTGGGCATGAAGCAGACGATGGAGAATCCCGCCGTCGCCGCCCGCGCCTCACTGAAGGAAGGCGAAACGGTGCAGGGGCGCGTGACCAAGATCATGCCCTTCGGCGCGTTCGTGGAGCTGGCTCCGGGCGTTGAAGGCCTCGTGCATATCAGCGAACTCTCGCATGACCGCATCCACGATGTCCGCCAGGCAGTGAAGCCCGATGAGATCGTGCCGGTGAAGATCCTTTCCATCGATCCCGCGGGCAAGAAAATTTCGCTCTCCATCAAGCAGACCAAGGAACGCGAAGAGCAGATGATCGCGCGCAAGGAAGACAAGAAGATGGAGAGCCTGCGCA
>CAZCGB010000783.1:0-1514 GCA_964498045.1 uncultured Isosphaeraceae bacterium | reverse complement strand
AGGGAACCGTCGGCCAGAAGTTCCTGCGCGGCTATCAGGTGACCGATTCCCACGGCAACGTGCGCTTTCTCACCATCTACCCCGGCTGGTACCAGGGTCGCACCATCCACATCCACTTCCGCGTGCGCAAGTTCTCCGGCGCGACCACCACGTTCAACTTCGTCAGTCAGATCTACTTCGATCAGGCGACGTCAAACCTCATCTGCACGCAACAGGCGCCGTACAACACGCGCGGCGTGCCGACGACGACGAACTCCAACGACGGCATCTACAACGCCGCGCTGCTCTCGACGCTCGGCTACAACACCAACCATGCTGTGTGCTCGTTCAACTGCGTGGTGGATTCGGTGGCGGGACTGGTGAGCGCCGACGGCGCGATCTCCACCGATGAGGACTCGCTGGAACATGCCAACGACTTCGGCGGGGGCATGCCGCCGCTCACCGCGCTCATCTGAAACCCAATTCGCCTACCGCACGATCTCACAGGAGCATCCTGTCATGTCCACGAATTCACGACGCGCCTTGCGCATGGCTTCGACCTTCGTGCTGGGGATAGCCGCACGCGCGAACGCCGCAACGCTCTCCAGCAATCTCGCCAATACCACAGCGGGCGTCGAGTCGGCTTCGGGCAATCGCTGGCTGGCGGCGAGTTTCACCAGCGGCACGTCGGCCCACACCCTGAATTCCGTCTCACTCCTCCTGGCCAATCCTGTGGTCGGCAGTGCTCAGGCGTTTATCTACAGCAGCAGCACGCTTGAGCCTGCTTCGCTCGTGGCGACGCTGACTTCTCCCGCGACGTATTCGGCTTCGCTCGGGCCGACAGTCTTCACCGCACCGGGCGGCGTGGGCCTGGCCGCCAACACCTCGTACTGGGTCGTGTTGCGTTCGATCAGCGGTCAGTTCAACTGGGCATGGACCAGCGTCAACACCGGGACCGGCGCGGGCTTCAAGAACCTGTGGGCGGTCAGCGACGACGCCGGGGCGGCGTGGTGGTTTCACGACATCTACACGACGCAGATGAGCGTGACCGTGGACCTGTGCGCGGGCGATGTGACCGGCAACGGCGGCGTGGATGTCGCTGATCTCTTGGCGGTGATCAGCGCGTGGGGAGCCTGCGCCACGTGTACGCCCGCAACCTGTCCAGCCGACATCGCTCCGGCCGGGGGCAACTGCGTCGTGGATGTTCAAGACCTGCTATCGGTGATCAGTCATTGGGGAGGCTGCACGCCGCCGTGATAGAGGTGGTCGCGATGACACGCCTCTAATTGGCCGCACTTTACGCAGATGCCTGGACGAAGGATGCACCGTTGGCGGAGCCATCGCCGATGCTGCTCCTTTTCTCGCTGTTTTGTCGGGATGCGGTCGAAGCGGGCCAGAGGCCGTTTGTATGAATTTGTATGAATTGGACAAGCGGGGGGGAAATCGCCGGATGTTCCAAGGAAAATGAAATTTCTATGCCAATTTTATCGGGTGGTGGTATGCTGTGCTGGAATCAGGACTTAGGCGCGCCGGAT
>CAZCGB010000782.1:0-1523 GCA_964498045.1 uncultured Isosphaeraceae bacterium | reverse complement strand
GATTGATCAGTCGGCGACTCGCGCAGCGCGCGGCGATTGGCTTTCGAGGCCCGCCGACCTTGAGAGTTTTCGAAAGCAGAACGGACTCGTCGATCGACAAACCCTGCTGTTCATTTCGCGCCTTGAGCAAGTGAAGCGCGTGGATGTGCTGTTGACGATCCTTGCGAAGCTGCGACGAGATCATCCCAAGGTGCAATTGGCCATCATCGGGCGCGGCCCGGAGGAACAGTCGCTTCGTGACAAGGCGGCGGCCCTCGGCGTGGCCGATTGTGTGCGCTTCGTTGGCGCGCTATTCAAAGAGGAGGAACTCGCCCCGTGGTTCCTCTCCGCCGTGTGCATGCCATACACCACCAATCTTGGATTGAGTCTGCTGCATGCGTTTGGCTACGGATTGCCCGTCGTCACCAGCGACGATTTCGAAGGGCATGGCCCGGAAGTGGAAGCGATCCGCGACGAGGAGAACAGTCTGCTGTATCGCAGCGGAGACGTTGACCACTTTGCCGCGCAAATCGCAAGGTGCCTCGCAGATCACGAACTTCGCGAAAAGCTCTCACGCAACGCGCTTGTGACGGTGCGTTCGCCCGACGGCTTTTGCATTGAGCGGACCGTCCAGGGGTTCATGCAGGCGATCGCGTCGGTTCGTGTTCCGCCCCCGATCGCCCCGCCCGGCTGAGATTTATGCTGAAGCATCAGATCGCCGACGAACACGATTGAAATCGCGCGGGACGTGCAACGTCTTGGAATCGCCTCCCGGCCATACACTATCGGACGCACGCTTCGCCGCGTGCTCTGCACCCATCATGCCTACCTCCGCCCAAACGCAAAAACAGATCAAGCCGGTTCCTTCAGGATCCTTGAAAGGGAGTCCAGCCGATGCACTCATGGACCGACTGGTGAACCGCACCGCGACGATCGGCATCGTCGGGCTTGGCTATGTCGGCCTGCCGCTGGCGCGAGCCGTCTTCGATGCGGGCTACGGCGTACTCGGCTTCGATGTGGATGACGGCAAGATCGAGAAACTCGCGAAGGGCGAGCCGTACCTGCATCACCTCGGCAGCGAACTCATCGCGCCGTTCGTCAACAACGACCGCTTCCGCGCGACCAGTGATCCCAAGGAACTCGCCAACGCCGACGTCGTGATCCTCTGCGTGCCCACGCCGCTTGGCCAGCACAATGAGCCCGACATCAGTTACGTGGTGAACTCGACGAAACTCGCCGCCGACGTCCTTCGACCCGGCCAACTCATCGTTCTTGAATCCACCACCTACCCGGGAACGACGCGCGGCGACATGCAGCCGATCCTCGACACGCGCGGCCTCAAGTGCGGCGTGGACTACTTCCTCGCCTACTCGCCCGAACGTGAAGACCCCGGCCGCAAGGGCATGACCACCGCTGCGATTCCCAAACTCGTCGGCGGGGTCGATCCCGTCGCCACTGATCTCGCCATGGCCCTGTACACGCGCTGCATCAAGCAGGTGCATCGCGTGTCGTCGGCCGAAGTCGCTGAGACCGCGAAGCTGCTC
>CAZCGB010000781.1:0-1525 GCA_964498045.1 uncultured Isosphaeraceae bacterium | reverse complement strand
GTCCTGGTCGCCATGTCCGGCGGCGTCGATTCCTCCGTCGCCGCCGCGCTCTTGCTTCGCGAAGGCTATGAAGTCGTCGGCTGCTTCATGCGCCTCGGATCGCCCGGCGAAACCCTGGATGAGTTGATTGAAGACGCCGGATCTGTCCATCAGGATGGCCCGGATTCGGACAGCAGCAGCGCGTGCTCATCGCCAAGCAGCAAGCGGCTGAAGATCGGCCACCAGGGCTGCTGCTCGATCAACGACGCCGCCGATGCGCGACTGGTTGCGGCGAAGCTCGGCATTCCCTTCTACGTCGTCAACTTCAAGAAGGACTTCGGCCGCATCATTGATTACTTCGTCGGCGAGTACAACGCCGGTCGCACGCCGAATCCGTGCGTCCGCTGCAACGACTGGCTGAAGTTCGGCCGACTGCACGAGTATGCGAAGCAGATGGACGCGGACTTCGTCGCGAGCGGGCATTACGCGCGAATTGAGCGAGCAAGGCCCACGGATGGCCATCCGAGCGCATTGCCACGTCTGCTCCGCGGCGTCGATCAAAGCAAGGACCAGTCGTACGTCCTCTTCGGCGCCCCGCGCGAGAGACTGGGTGAAATGCTACTTCCCATCGGCAGTTTCCAGAAGAGCCGTGTGCGCGAATTGGCCAGGGAGTTCGGCTTGCCCACTTTCGACAAGCCCGACTCGCAGGAGATCTGCTTTGTGCCCGACAATGACTATGCCGGGCTTGTGAAACGGCGCACGCCAGAGTCCGTCGCACCGGGACGAATCGTTGATACGGCGGGCAATGTGATCGGCGAGCACGACGGCCAGCAGCATTTCACCATCGGCCAGCGAAAGGGCGTGGGCCTCGCGCTCGGACATCCCGTGTTCGTGGTCAGCAAAGACGCTGAATCGAACACCATCGTTGTTGGCGACAAAGAAGAGCTGCGGGCAAGCGGGTTGATCGCGCGAGAGACGAACTGGTTGATCGATTTGCCACAGTTTTCCGCGGCCTGTGGTGATGACGTCTCCGCGGGTTGCCACCTTGTGGGGCCGCGGCCGGGGACGGCGACGGCCGCATCACCGTGGCTGCCCTGCACCGCGAAGATCCGCTACAACGCGCAGCCAGTGGAGGCGGAGGTGCGGCGCACATCGAAGGATGAACTCGAGGTTCGTTTCGCCCGGCCGCAATATGCGGTCGCCCCCGGCCAAGCTGTGGTGTGCTACGACGGCGACGCGGTGATGTGCGGCGGATGGATCAGCCGCGCGACCTGAATCTCACGCTGCGATCGCCGCGCGCACGCTTGTGCCGCGCTTGATCGCCTTGCGGATGGTCTTCTTGAAATCCTGGATGCAGCAGCGCAACTCGGCGTTCTTCACTCGCGAGGCCGCCTCATCAGCGCTCATCCACTTGCGCTTGCGCACCAACATCTCCGGCCAGCGGCGGAGTTCCTCGTGCACGTGCAGCGCGAACACGGCGACGGCATGCGGTTTGCCACGCTTCTCGTACACATACGTTCCCACTGCGCGACGCTGAACCTGGCCG
>CAZCGB010000780.1:0-1531 GCA_964498045.1 uncultured Isosphaeraceae bacterium | reverse complement strand
CGGGACTGCACGGCTGGTGCAGCCTCGACAGAAAAGTTCGTAACGCCCGGCGGCCTGCAACAGGCCGCCGGGTTTTCGTTTTGCACCCACGCCGCTTGCGACGTAGCCTGCGGGTCTCACCGCTTCTGAATCCTGAATTTTGAATCGTCCATCGTCCAAACCCGATCTCCGTGTCTTCACGACCACGCTCTGGGAATACCCCAGCCAGCATTATGTGCTTGGCAAATCGGTCGAGCAGGGCGATCGCGACTACGTCGGCGCGACGCCATCGTGGGTGATCTGGCAACTGCTGACGCGCTACACGCGCGAGAATGACCTCATCGTCGATCCCATGTGTGGATCGGGTACGACATTGGACGTCGCGCGCGACCTTCATCGCCGGTCGAAAGGCTTCGACGTCTCGCCGTATCCCGAGCGCGACGACATTGTGCAGGCCGATGCGCGCAAGCTGCCGCTGGAGAACGAGATCGCGGATTTCGTCTTCGTCGACCCGCCGTATTCCACCCACATCGACTACAGCGACTCGCCCGAATGCATCGGCAAGCTTGACGCTGGCGGCTCCGACGACGGCAAGTCGTACTACGTTGCGATGGAGAAGGTCATCAGCGAGATGCATCGCGTGCTCAAGCCGCAGCGCTACATGGCGCTCTACGTCAGCGACTCGTGGCGCAAGAAGAAGGGCGGGCCGCCCGGCAGCGGGGGCGGCGAGTTCATGCCCATCGGCTTCGAACTCTTCAGCCGGTTGCGCAGGAAGTTCAAACCGATCGACATCATCGCCGTCGTCCGTCACAATGTGAAGCTCGGCAAGGGCAACTGGCACAAGGCTGCGGAAGAAGAGAACTTCTTCCTGCGCGGATTCAATTACCTGTTTGTGATGAAGAAACTCAAATCGTCGGGCTAAGTCTCAACGGAACATCCGGTAAAAGCACAGCGATCGGCGAATCCGCATCGGGGCGGTCGCTGGCAGACAACGCATCTTCACTTGGCTCCTGTTCCGACTCCAGTCGCCAAGTGTATAGCGTCAAGGAGGTAATCCAAGGAAATTCCGCTGAGATCACGCAGTCGATTGGGCTCGCTGCATCGGTCTACAGCTTTCGCAGCGTCGCCACGAACGTATCCGGCCCGCTGGTGTCGGTGTCGGCGCGCAGCCGCTGGTATCGCTGCAATTTCAGTCCCGCGGCCTTGGCCCAAGCGCGCACGTCCTTCTCGTCGAAACCCAGGTGCATGTGCCCCATGGTGTGGCGGTAGCTGGCGCGATCGTGGGTGACCATGTCCACGATGAGCATCACGCCGCCGCGCTTGAGGCTGCGTGCGATTTCCTGCACCGCTTCGCTGGGATCGGGAATGTGATGCAGCACGAGGACGACGATGGCCGCGTCCACTTCGCCGTCCTTCAGCGGCAACCTGTTCATCTCACCCTGGCGGAACTCGATGTTCGTGGCGCGCTTCAGTCGCTTGCGGGCCGACTCCAGCATGGCCGGCTCGCGGTCGATGGCGATGACCTTCTTCACATGCGGTGAGAGCTGCTCTG
>CAZCGB010000779.1:0-1531 GCA_964498045.1 uncultured Isosphaeraceae bacterium | reverse complement strand
GGACATGGCAAAGAAGCCCGCGATCGCGCTGCGACTGGCCAAGGAAGCGGTGATGAAGGCCGATGAACTCGCGCTGGAGGAAGGCATTCAGCACGAGCGCAAATTGTTCTACATGCTTTTCGCGACGGAAGATCAGAAGGAAGGCATGCGGAGTTTCGTCGAGAAGCGCAAGCCGACGTTTAAAGGAAAGTGAATGACTTCATCGCAGCTGCGGAAATGCATCCGCGGCTGCGAACAGCGTTTGAAACGAATCGCTATGACAACTGCTACTGCCACCGAATCCACCGTTGCGGTCGCAACGAACGCCGGCGTCTGCACCATCACGCTCAATCGCCCCGACGTGCTCAACGCGTTCAACGATCAACTCACGAGCGAGCTCGGTGAGGCGTTGAAGGCGGCCGAGCGCGATGCAGCCGTGCGCGTCATCATCATCACCGGCTCCGGCCGCGCGTTCTCCTCCGGCCAGGATCTCGGCGATCTCAAAGCCAAATACGTGCCCGGTCACGTGCCGCACCTGGGCGATGATCTTCGCCGCCGCTACAACCCGATCATCAAGCGCATGCGCGAGATGGACAAGCCGATCATCGCCGCCGTCAACGGCGTCGCCGCGGGGGCGGGCTGCAGCCTGGCCCTCGCCGCCGACATGCGCATCGCGTCCGATCAGGCGGCGTTCATCGAAGTGTTCATCAACGTCGGCCTGATTCCCGATTCGGGCTCGACGTTCATGCTGCCGCAACTCGTCGGCCTGGGCAAGGCGATGGAACTGTGCATGACCGGTGCGAAGGTCGATGCGAACGAAGCGCTTCGGCTGGGCCTCGTGAATCAGGTCGTGCCTGCCGCGGAACTCGATGCAGTGGTCGGGAAACTCGCCGGCCGGCTGGCAAGCCTGCCCGGCCGCGCGATTGCCTTGACCAAGCGGCTGCTGAACCAAGCCGCGAACAACGATCTGGACGCGCAACTTGAGGCCGAGGCGTTTGATCAAGAGACCGCAGGCAAAACAGCCGATCACTATGAAGGCGTCACGGCATTCCTGGAGAAACGAAAACCGTCCTTCAAACACGCATGAAGTCGCCGATGTCATCGGCGGGTTGCGTCAAAGCCTCACATGTCCAGTTCCAAACATCCCATCGGCATCCTCGGTTGCGGCGCCATGGGCGCGGGCATCGCCCAGGTCGCCGCCACGCATGGCTTCACCGTGCTGCTGCTCGATGTCGATGAAAAAGTCGTGCGCAGCGCCATCGAAGGCGTGGGCAAGCGGCTCGATCGGCTGGTGTCGAAGGAGTTGCTGACGAAGAAGCAGCGCAACGACGCGTTCGCGCATCTCAAGCCGGCGACGAAGCCTGAAGACCTGCGCGAATGCGATCTGGTGATCGAGGCGATCTTGGAAGACCTCGACGCCAAGGCGAAGGCCCTGGGCGCGCTCGTGCCTCACCTGCCGAAGGACGCGGTGATCGCGAGCAACACCTCGTCGCTGTCGATCTCGAAGATCGGTGAGGCGATCGGTCAGCCGTCGCGTACCGTCGGCTTGCAC
>CAZCGB010000778.1:0-1533 GCA_964498045.1 uncultured Isosphaeraceae bacterium | reverse complement strand
GGCAAGCGCACGCCCGCCGCGGCGTTCCGCATAGCGGTTGAGCAGGCGTCGAAGCCGCTCACGACGCCCGCGCAGGCTGCGAAGTTCGTGAAGAAGAAGTACCTGCCCAAGAAATACGCCAAGGCCGCTGTCAAGCCCGTGCTGAGCAAGGATGAAGCGATCAAGCGCCTCACGTCCACCGACATCGAACGGCTCTTCTATCCGATCATCGACGGAAAGATCAGCAAGGAAGACCTCGCAAACCGCAAGCTCGCCAACGGCATCAATGCCGTGCCCGGCGCTGCGTGCGGGCAGATCGTCTTCACCGCCGCCGAGGCCGAGCATTTCGCCGCGCAGGGTCACAAAGTGATCCTCGTGCGAAAGGAGACTTCGCCCGAGGACGTCGGCGGCATGCACGCGGCGGTGGGCATTCTCACCGCAACCGGCGGCAAGACTTCGCACGCGGCCGTGGTGGCGCGCGGCTGGGGCAAGTGCTGCATCGTCGGCTGCTCCGCCATCGACATCGATTACGAACACAAGCGCATGATGGTCGCCGGGCGCACGCTCAATCAGGGCGAGTTCCTCACGCTCGACGGTTCCGAAGGGGTTGTTTACGGCGGCGAGCTGCCGCTGGTG
This sequence comes from uncultured Isosphaeraceae bacterium, assembly GCA_964498045.1. Classification (GTDB taxonomy): domain Bacteria; phylum Planctomycetota; class Phycisphaerae; order Phycisphaerales; family SM1A02; genus DATKJG01. Next base: position 918 of record CAZCGB010000778.1, on the reverse strand, counting down.
AAGCCCGAACTGCCGCCCGAGTACTACACGCTGATGAAGTGGTGCGATGAGCGCCGCACGCTGAAGGTGCGCACCAACGCCGACACGCCGTACGACGCGGCGAACGCGATCAAGATGGGAGCCGAGGGCATCGGCCTGACGCGCACCGAGCACATGTTCTTCGACACCGAAGAGCGGCGCCAGGCGATGCAGCGCATGATTCTCGCCGACAACGAAACCGAGCGGCGCAAGGGCCTTGACGAACTGTTGCCCTTCCAGCGCAAGGATTTCATCGGCATCTTCGAAGCGATGGAAGGACGGCCGGTGACGATTCGCCTGATCGATCCACCGCTGCACGAGTTCGTGCCGCACGATGAAATCAAGCAGCGCGAACTGGCGGCTCACATCGGCGTGCCGTTCGAGAAGGTCAAGCAGCGCGTCGAGCAGTTGCACGAGTCGAACCCGATGCTGGGCCACCGCGGATGCCGGCTGTGCATCACCTATCCCGAGATCCTCGAGATGCAGGTGCGCGCCATCATGGAGGCGGCCGTCGATCTGCGTCGTCGGAAGCTGAAGGTCATGCCGGAGATCATGATCCCGCTCTCCATCGACAAGAAGGAACTGGGCCTGCTGACCGATCACACGCGCCGCGTCGCAGAGAACGTTCTTGAGGCGGCGGGCGTGCGCGTGGAGTATCTGGTGGGCACGATGATTGAGACGCCCCGCGCCGCGATCCTCGCCGATCAGATCGCGGAGGTGGCGGAGTTCTTCTCGTTCGGAACCAATGATCTCACGCAGATGACGATGGGCCTGTCGCGCGACGACGCCGGGCGTTTCCTGCCGGATTATGTCGACAAAGCGAAGGCTGGCATCTTCAAGGAGGACCCGTTCCAGTCATTGGATCAGGTCGGCGTCGGTTTGCTCATGAAGTGGGCGATC
>CAZCGB010000777.1:0-1538 GCA_964498045.1 uncultured Isosphaeraceae bacterium | reverse complement strand
ACACACATGATGTGCGCCATCGCTTCACTAGCGCTATGCGATGTTGAGCGACTGCAGCACTCCGCGATCGCCTCCGCGGCGATGGCCATCGACGCCTGCCGCGCGACCGATGCGTTTCTTGACGATCGCCTGCACGCAGCCCGCAACCAGGGAGGCCAGCGAGAAGTCGCCACGCGTCTGCGCGATCTGCTGCACGGTTCGACGATCATCACTGCGCATAAGGAAAACGATCCGCGCGTGCAGGACCCGTACTGTTTGCGCTGCACGCCGCAAGTGCTCGGCGCGGCGTTCGACGCGATTGGGCATGTGCGATCGATCGTCGAAGCCGAACTCGGCGCGGTCACGGACAACCCGCTTGTATTCGCCGAGGGTCCCGCGATCCTCTCCGGCGGCAACTTCCATGGCATGCCCCTCGCCATCGCGATGGATACGCTCAAGATCGCGCTGTGCCACGTCGCGGGCATCGCCGAGCGCCGCATCAACTGGCTGCTGACCGCTTCCGATAGCGAGAATCCCGTCAACGTCTATCTTTCGCCGCAGCCGGGCCTGCACAGCGGGCTGATGATCGTGCAATACATGGCCGCGGCGTGCTGCAATGAGATGCAGACGCTGGCGCACCCTGCGAGCGTGCACAACATTCCCACGTCAGCGGGAATTGAGGATTACAACTCCATGGGCGCAACCGCCGCGCACCAGCTCCGCGCGTCGGTCGAACTGTGCATGAACGTCATCGCTGCGGAACTGCTGGTGATGAGCGAGGCGATGGAATACCAGCGGCCGCTGCGCTCGGGCGAAGGCGTGGAAGCGGCATACGCGGCGATTCGCAATGTCGTTCCGAAACTCGTCGCCGATCGCCCGTCCGCGCCGGACATCGCGGCGATCGTCAAGCTCATGCGCGAAGGCCTTCCGCCGCTTGCGGCTTAGCCGCGCCCGATCACATCTTCGCGCGATACAGACAAATCACCGCACCAGCCGGGTCCTTGACCATCGCCCAACGGCCGACGGGAATGTCATGAGCAGGCACGATGATCTCGCCACCCAGCGATTCGGCCATATCGGCCGCGGAATCGACGTCATCGACCGCGACGTACACGCTCCAGCCCGGCGGCATGTCGCCATGCTCGGGGCGGATATCCATCATGCCGCCGATGTCCTGGCCGTTCTTGCGGAAGATGGTGTAGTTGAAGCCCGGCATCATCTCGATGTCGTTCGACTCCCAGCCGAACACCTCGCGATAGAAGCGCTTGGAGCCGGGCACATCGCGCGTCATCAGTTCATGCCACGCCCACGAGCCGTGCATGGGCGGAGCCTTGGTGATTTCAGCGCGAGTGACCGCATCGCGCAATTCGTCGTGATGCGCATCATCCTGGCGCTTGCGATACGCCTCCATCAGGCCGACGACGGCCTCGGTGCCGAAGACCTCGACAAGATGCTTGATGCGCGGATCGAGCGGCTGCTTGAAGATCGGCTTGACGCGATCGAACATGCGGCGGAACACGCCATCATGCTCCGGCGCGGCGGAGGCCTTCGATGAGGCC
>CAZCGB010000776.1:0-1540 GCA_964498045.1 uncultured Isosphaeraceae bacterium | reverse complement strand
TTCACCTTCCAGCCGGGCCCGCCGGTGCCGCTGCCCTCGGGGCAGCCGCCCTGGATGACGAAGCCGGGGATGATGCGGTGGAAGATGAGGTCGTCGTAGAACTGGCTGTCGGCCAGCTTCAGGAAGTTGGCGACGTGATTGGGGGCGACGTCGTCCCAAAGCTCAACGGTCATGTCGCCTTGGTCGGTGGAGATGATGGCGCGGGGGTAGGGCATGCGATTGTGGATTTCGGTTTGGGATGGGGGTTCAGGAAAAAGGACTCGTTTGCTGATTCGCGTTGGTACGGTAGTCAGCGCATGCTAAGCCGCAAGCGGCTGAAATGCTTGGGTCATCGTGGCACGCGGCCGCTTGGCCGCGACGTCGGTTGATGCGCCGCTTCCGGCGTCACGCGTTCATCCGGCCGTCCCTTGCCAGGCGTGCGCGGCGGGGCGGGCACAAGTTCGGCGTCATTGATCACCGGCGGTTCCTTCGGCCGCCCAGCCCTGATGTCCGCCAATTCCACTTCCGCAATGGATTTGATCACAGGCGCGCCATCCACGGCGTAGCCGAACGCGCAGTATTGGCCGTCGAGCCTGGCGGTCCCCTCGCGCGAGAGGCAGATGAAGAACTGGCTGCCGTTGGAATCGGGATCGTCGCTTCGAGCCATGGAAATCACGCCGAAGTCATGTTCGATTTTGCTGTCTTCAATCGGCAGCCAGTAGCCCGGCCCGCCGTCGCCGGTGGCGGTCGGGTCGCCCGCCTGAATCACGAACGGCTGACCATTCGCAGTAAGCGGCACGATGCGATGGAATGTCACATCGCGGTAGAAGCCGCCTTGCGCGAGCTCCATGAAGTTCCACGCGGTGTTCGGCGCCTCGTCGGGCTTGAGGCAGATGCGAATGTCGCCCTTCGATGTGTGCAGCACGACATCCCGCTCGGGCCAGATGCGCAGGCCGGTGAAGATTCGTTCGATCGGCTCGTGCTTTTCCTCAACGGTCGCTGGGGGGGGCGGAGGTTCGGGCTTGGGGTCAGGCTCCTTGCCGGGAATCGGCGGCGGACGATCGGGGACTTTGGCGCGCGTCGTCGGCTGGGCCGCAGGCGGCTTTGGAAGCGCAGGCGGCGTCGGCGTGAGCATGGATGGATCGTTCTCGTCGATCCAGCCGACGATGCGCGTGCTGGGGTTGCCCGTCACCGGGTGCGTGCGAATTTCGGTTTTTGGCACCATGCGCGAGAGCATCGGCTGCAGCGTCAGCGCACTGCCCACCGGCGTGTTCACATCCAGCAGCTGCAGATACGCGGTCCGACGGATCGCCCAGATCTCCGGCAGCTTCTCAGCGAGATCGACTCGGCCGGGATACACCTGGATCGGATTGGCGAGCGGCTGGCCGTCAAAGTCCATCAGTTGCAATGTGACCGTGCCGAACGCGCGTGGCGAGACGACATTGATCATCACCGGCCGATGCACGCCGTTGTAGGCGCGCTCGACGCTGAGGCCGGGCGCGGGATTCGCCGCCGCCGGCGCATTGGCGGATGGCGCTTGCTGCGCATGCGCAACGAAGGC
>CAZCGB010000775.1:0-1541 GCA_964498045.1 uncultured Isosphaeraceae bacterium | reverse complement strand
CAAGGAGGTCAAGCACTTCCCGGAGATCGCCAAGGCCGGCGGCGGCCGATGCGTGACGCTCGACGATGACGATGCGCTCATGGCTGAGGTCACCGGCCTGACTCTCGCCGATCGCTACGAACAGGAATTCCGCGAGTTCTTCCAGGTGTACCTGGAGCTGTGCAGATGAACCCGCTTGACCATCGGCGGATCTTCTCGCAGGATGCACACATGCCCCGACTCTCCTCAATGCGAATCGTCATTCTCGCCTTCTCGTCCTGCGTCATGCTGGCAATGCCCGGCTGCGAGACGATTACCGGCCCCAAGCAGCCGGTGGTGTACTCCAATCTTCCGTCGCGCGCGGTGCAGGCGGTGTACCCAGCCGAATTCAGCAAGGTGTACGCCGCATCCCAGCGCGTGGTGCAGGATGAGCTCGGCTACACGCTGAGCAACGAGCATGAGGACACGACCACCGGCCGCGCGGGCTTTGAGGGAGCGTCGTCCGACGGCTCGACGGTGCGTGTGGAAATGGAGCGCAGCCGCGATCTTGAGAGGACCAGTGTGACCGTTTTTGCGGTGCAAGGCGGTTCGACGACAGCGAACTCGGACATCGCTCGCGACATTCTGGAACGGATTGAGAACATCGTCGCGCCGGCGAAGAAATGACCAGGCTGATCAGAATCGCCATGGGGAAGCGCATCGAAGCGCGCTGCACGTCCTCGGGCGTGCCGTTCGTGCTTGCCGCTGCATTGCTGTTCGCCGGTTGTTCCACGCCGACGATGCATGGTGATCGTGACTTGCCCAATTTCCAGCAGGTCAATGCGTCGCTCTATCGGGGTGGTCAGCCCACGGATGCAGGCCTGCGGCGATTGCGCGAGATGGGTGTGAAAACCGTCGTCAACGTGCGCGGCAGCGACGACGATCGGGCTGCTTCAACCACGCATTCGCTGGAATATGAGCATCGCGTGATGTCGGCATGGCGACCCAGCGATGAAGATGTCGCGTGGTTTCTTGTGCTTGCGAACGACCCCCGGCGTCAGCCGGTGTTCGTGCATTGCCATCACGGTTCCGATCGCACGGGATACCTGATTGCGATGTATCGCGTGGTGATCGATGGCTGGAATCGCGAGGCGGCGATCGAGGAGATGACCAGGCACGGCAACGGCTTTCACGACATCTACCAGGGCTTGATCACATATGTTCGCACGGCGAATGTCGAGAACATCAAAACGCTGATGATGGAGTTTCAGTCCGAACATGCCGTCCGCGAATCGGACCTGGATCGCACAGGAGTGCGGATGTCCAGTGGCAGGTAACGTCGGAGTGTTCCCGCCACGACAGTCCTCTGGACACGTCACCCGCGGAAATCCCTGTACCATCCGCCCATGGACTTCTCCCTTCTGTTCACCGTTGAGAATGCACTGGCGCTGCTGACGCTCTCGACGCTTGAGATCGTGCTCGGCATCGACAACATCGTGTTCATCGCCATCCTCTCGGCGAAACTGCCGCCCGAGCAACGCAACCGGGCCCGCCGGCTCGGCCTTCTGGGCGCGATGATCATG
>CAZCGB010000774.1:0-1560 GCA_964498045.1 uncultured Isosphaeraceae bacterium | reverse complement strand
GGCCGGCCGAATGCGGTCGCGCCCGCATCGAGCACGCGCGCGATGTTGGGGTGATCCATGATCGCCAGGGCCTGGCGCTCAGCCTCGAATCGCGCGATCACCTGCCGGGTATCCATCCCGAGCTTGATGATCTTGAGCGCGACGCGGCGCTGCACGGGAATGGTCTGCTCAGCCATGAACACGCTGCCGAAGCCGCCTTCGCCGATGAGCTGCAGGAGCTTGTACCGGCCGATCATCAGGCCGACGTCTTCCGAGTGCGGCCCGGATTGGCCATCCATGCGGGCCTGCAGCGCGCCGGTGGGCATCGCGGCCCGCTGCAGGAAGTCGCCGGCCTGATCGTGTGACGCGAGCAGCGCTTCAAGATCGCGCCTCTGCGCCGAATTGCCCGCGCACGCGCGGTCCAGGAACTCCGTGCGCGAAGCCATCGGCAATTGCAGCGCCTCGACCAGCAGGGTCGCAATGTCAGCTGTCGATCGTTCAGGCATTCGCGCACGGCTCCCATCATCATGCGAAAAACGACGGGCTATTCCCTCAGGGAAGGCACGTCACTCAGGTGGTCATCGGGGTGGTGTTGACTGCGTGTCGGGTTCCTTCATCCATTGAAACAGCCGCAGGCGGCTGTAGGCCCACCACCGTTCAGCGGTGGCGTGCGAAATGCCCAGGGCCTCGGCGGCCAGTTCGATGGTGAGGCCGGCGAAATGCCGCAGCGTCACAAGAGCCGCCTTGTCGGGGTCTTCGGCATGCAGTCGATCGAGCGCGGCGCTGAGGGCGAGGATATCCACCGAGTCGTCTTCGGTGACGACGATGGCCGAGTCGTGCAGATCAATCCGATCCCTGTCGCCGCCGTGCTTGATGGCGTGCTTGCGCCGCGCCTGCTCGATGAGGATGCGGCGCATGGCCTCGGCGGCGGCGGCGAAGAAGTGCGCGCGATTGTCCCAGCGCGGCGTGTGGCCCGGAGGCGTGTCGGCCAACCGAAGATACGCCTCATGAACCAGCGCGGTCGCCTGAACGGTCTGCCCGGGCTTCTCGCGCGCGAGCTTCGCGGCAGCGAGGCGGCGCAGCTCGTCGTAGACCTCCCCAAGCAGCTGCGCTGAAGCGTGACCCTCGGGCATGCGGGGATGCTACGCCACCCGTCGTCGCCATGTGAAATGCCATGGCGGACGTCGTTTTCACGTTGACATCAGGGATTGTGCTCAGCCGCGCAAGCTGACGTTCGCCCCGACCAGGTCCGTCGGCCGCGGCTGCAGCGTGGGATCGACCGGCGGGGTGGCGTGCGGGGTGGACCGCATGCCCGACGCCGCGGCGTTCTCGTCGATCATCTTCGCCTGCAGCATGTCCCACGTCTCGCGCTCGTAGCGCAGCAGGTCCAGCACCTCGACGATGATCGCCGCGTTCTTGTCGTTGCTCGCCTTCATCAATCGCGTGTACATATAGGTGTACAGCGCGCCCAGCCGCTTGCGCAGCTCGGCGTCGTGCTCGGGGCGCAGGCCGTTGATGAGCTCCATCAGGATGGCCTGGCAGCGCGAGATGCCGGTGTAGGTCGCCTCGTGATCGCGCTTC
>CAZCGB010000773.1:0-1562 GCA_964498045.1 uncultured Isosphaeraceae bacterium | reverse complement strand
ACCTTTGCGAACCTCCCGAGAGAGGTTTTTTGGAATGTGAAACGCATCGGGCGGATGCAGAGGAATGATCCCTCGCGGATCCGGTCTGAACCATTCGATGACGTTGCGATCAGGATCGACCATCGGAAAGATCGCATGGCGATACGCCCAGAGCAGCAGTTCCGCTGTGGGGTGCTGCGGATCGCACCCCGGCGGCGGAGTGTCGTCATCGTCGGGCACATGTGCTTTGGGTGGCATAATCACGAACCCGAATGGCCGATGTTGCCACCTCGTGTTCTGCGAATAGACTATCGCATCGCCATCTCATTGAGGCTGCCATGCTGACCTCCTCCCCTCGAACAATCCTGGCCGCGCTTGCCGCATTCGCACTGTCGTCCTCCGCATTCGCCGGCGGCCGCGTGATCATCACCGAGATCATGTACAACCCCAACTCGAAGGAGGACAAGGGGCAGGCCGAGTGGGTCGAGATCGCCAACGTGGGCGACGACGCCATTGAAATCAAAGACTGGCGGCTGGACGATGAGGACAAATGGGATTGGGGCAAGTTCACATGCACGCTCGCGCCGGGCGGCGTCGCGGTGCTGTACAACGCCGACTATCTCACCGAGGCGCAATTCCGCGAGGCGTGGGATCAGCGAGGCGAGGACGATATGCCTGACTATCAGGCCATCGGCGTGAAATGGGGCGGCATCGCCAATTCGCCCGGGCCAGAGAACGAGATTCTGCAATTGCTCGACGACAAGGGCGCAGTCGTCTGCCAAGTGAAACAGGAAGGACAATTTCCCGAGTGCAATCGGCCCGACGGCATGAGCATCTACCTGGTTGACCTCATGGCAAGCGAATTGAGCGACGGCAAGATCTGGAAGCGTTCCGACGCAGGCGTGGCCGGCGCGCACGCCAACCAGAAGACGGAATCGTTCGGCGGCAATGACATTGGATCACCCGGCTTCGTCTCGGGGCTCGATTCCGCGGGCACGTTGGCGGCTGCGCCGGGCCAACCCGGGAAGTCTTCAGGAAAAGCGGCGGGCAAGTCAAAGGCCACAAAGCCCGTCGCAAAGACTCCGGATAAGAAGTCGCCGCCCGCGGCCTCGCAACCAGCGTCGCAACCGACCTCGAAACCGGACAACAAGATCGACTACTGATGCGGTCGGCCTGCATTCGACCCCGGCCGGCGCGAGGCGAGCCACGTCGCGTCGTGAATCATCTGATCGCTCCCCCCCGCCTCGCTCTGGCCCGGCTTGGTTCCCATTTCCGTCCGAACACTCTGCGCTGAGAACACCATGAAATACCGTCGTCTGGGCATGTGGGGATTGAAGCTCTCCGAGGTCGGTCTCGGATCGTGGCTGATCTTCAACCAGGGCGATCAGCAGCTGGCCGACGAACTGCATCGCACCGCTTACGAGCAGGGCATCAATTTCTTCGACACCGCCAACGCCTACGGCCGAGGGCAGACGGAAGTCGTCGTCGGCCGCGCCCTCAAACCGTTCCGTCGCGACACGTTCGTCCTTGCCACCAAGGCGTTCTGGCCGTTTGATCCGACTTGGCCGTTCCCCGAAGCCAAC
>CAZCGB010000772.1:0-1565 GCA_964498045.1 uncultured Isosphaeraceae bacterium | reverse complement strand
AGCCCGAAATCGCCAGGATGACGATTGAAGCCGTCGCGACCTGTCTCACGGGCAGATTCATCTCGTACGGATACAGCGCGGCAAGATTCGTCGGCCAGAAAAACGTCTGCAGGTAGCACAGCACCGTCACAACGCTGTTGCTTAGACGCGTCGCAAGCGGATAGATGTCGGTTGAGCCCACCGCGTTGACCGACTTCTGCGCGATCACCGTCACCACGCACGACGCAGCGACGATCACTATCAGCGGCAATTTCTCCAGCACGAGCTTGGCCAGCGGAAAAGTGACGCGCTCGAACTGCTCATCGTCGCACCACGGCTGCACGCGGCGGAGCGGCCAAAAATCCAGCAGCAGCAGCAGACACGGCCAGGTCACCAGCATCGGTTTGCACAAAAGGCCGATCGCCAGCGTGATGGCGACGGGAACGTAGCGGCCGATGGATGGCGCCCGCGCGTAGCGCGCATAGGCGAACACGCACGCCAATCCGAACAGGGCGGCCAGGACGTCTTTTCGTTCGGAGGCCCATGCGACGCTTTCGACGCGAAGCGGATGGATCGCCCAGAGCAGGGCCGTGGCCGCGCTGGGCCAGAATGCGCCGGTCATCATCGACAGCGCGGCCAGCAGCAGCAGGGCGTTGATCGCATGCAGGCCGACGTTGATGAAATGGTGCGTCGCGGGCTGATCGGGGAACAGCTGCCAGTCGAGCATGAGCGAGAGCCAGGTCAGCGGATGCCAGTTGCCGGTGTCGAAGGTGGTGAACGCCCAGCGGATGTTGTTGCCGGTGATGCCCTGCTGAACGCGGGTGTTCTCCACGATGTAGGCATGATCGTCGTAGTTCACGAAGCCGTTGTGGCGCACGCCCGCGTACGCGGAAAAGACCGCGACGACGATCACAATGGCGACGACGAATCCGCGCATGCCCGAGTATACCGAGGCGCGCCCGCCCCCCAATCGAACCCGGTCAATCGGCTGAGATCACGTTGGGTCCGCTGCCCGCGCGCTTCTCATACTTGCCGTCGCCGGCCTTCTGGTACTTGGTGAAGCCCAGCCGGTCCAGGTTCTTGTCGCTCAGCTTCGACTTCGTCGCCGCATCGCTCCAGTTGCCGGCGATGTTCGGCGCGGTGATGATGCGCTGCACCGGTTCATGCGTGCGCGGATGCTTGGTGAGCGGCGGATCGCTCATCTTCTGCATGATCTCGAAGGTCTCGCCCTCGGAGCCGTCGTCGGTGATGACCTGATACACGTAGATGGGCATGGGGGATCAAAACGTCCAAAAGTCCAAAAGTCAAAACGTCGAAAGGCGAAACGCCGAAACGTCAAAACGTCGAATCGTCAAAACGTCAAAACGAACAAACTCATGCTGGACCGGATTGGGCGGATGGTTGCAATGGTTGTCGTCAGACCCGGGGCGGCGCGGGGCGCGATCGCTCTGCTGCGCGGCGATCGGGCCCACGCTCTGCCCCGGCTTGATCCAGAAAATCAACTTCTCGTTCACTCCGCAGAGGAATTTGTTCGTTTTGACGTTTTGACGTTTTGACGTTTTGACTTTTCGACTTTCGACTTTGCC
>CAZCGB010000771.1:0-1570 GCA_964498045.1 uncultured Isosphaeraceae bacterium | reverse complement strand
GACGTGTCGCGCCCATCCGTGAAGCAGTGGACGAAAACTTCCTTCAGGCCGCGCCGTGCCGCAAGCTCGACGCACGCATACAAATGCTCCAGGCGCGAATGCACGCCGGCGTCGCTGGCGAGTCCCATCAGGTGCAGCTTGGTCTTGCGCGCCCGGCAGCGCTCCACCGCTGCCACGAGCTCCGCGTTGTTGAAGATCGTGCCGTCGCGACAGGCCTTCGTGATGCGCACGCTGTCCTGATCGACGATGCGCCCCGCGCCGATGTTCTGGTGGCCGACCTCGCTGTTGCCCATCGTGCCCGCAGGCAGGCCGACGTCCTCTCCGCAGGTGATGACATGCGTCGTGGGCCAGTCCTGCATCAGCCGATGCGCGACGGGGGTCTTCGCCAGTTTCACCGCGTTGAAGGCGTCGTGCTCGGGATGCGGATTCGTGCCCCAGCCATCGCGGATGATCAACACGACAGGTCTGCTCATGCTCGCAGTGTAGGGGATTCACCACGGAGATCACGAAGGCCACGGAGGGGGATCTGAATGCGTTGATGAGCACGCAGGCGGACTCATCGCGAGCAACTGCCGGCGTGTATCCGTGTCGATCGGCGGTCTTGCCCCTCGCGCTCTCTCCGTGTTCTCCGTGGTGAGCTCACGCTGCGAGGTTCTTGCGCGTCGGAGCCGAAGCGTTGCGCAGCTGCACCATCTCCGCCAGCACGCCGCTGCGCGCGCCGGTGATCTGCGCGTGCTTGAGCAGGTACTGCATCACCGTGGTCATCACCACCGCGTGGCTCCACGTGAGCGGGCTGACCGAGATCGGCTCGCCCGTGTACGGATTGAACTGCTCAGCCAGCACGCCTGAGGTCAGTGCGCGGGCCCGCGTCCATTCCAGGCAATCGACTGCGAACTTCAGGTCATCCAGCGTTTTCGCCGCGGCGATGGCGTGCTGCGCCAGCCACAATGTGCAGATGGCCCAGGGATTTCCCGGCACGCGCGCGATGTCCTGCCGCTCGATCTGCTGGTAGTAGTCGCGCTCATAGCGCGCCACGCCGCCCACACCGGTCTGCACCCAAAGCCTTTCGCGGATCGTCTTCATCTCCGCCATCACCGCCGGGTGGTCGGCTGGCAGCGCGCCGAAGGCGAACAGCGCGTAGTTCGCCGCGTCCACCGTCATGTCCAGGCGATACGAGCCGTCGTCCAGCGGCGTCGCCATACGCGCGAAACGGTTGCGCTCCTTCACCCACATGTGCCGCATCAGCGCGCCGCGCATGCGGTCAGCCGCCTCCATGAACTCGGCATGATGATCCAGCGCACCCATGTCCTTTGCGAAATCGGCCGCGGCCGAGAGCGCGCCGATCGTCGCGGCGACGGTGAACGTATGGATTCCGCGACGCTCTTCCCACAAATCCCAACTGGGCTTGGGCAAGCCGTGATGATCGCGATGCTCGAGCATCCACCGTGCTGGCTGAATGATCAGCGGCGTGTACAGGTCTTTGATCAATTCCACATCGCGGTAGATCAAAAAGTGCTGCCGCAACGCCCACAGCACCAGGGCCGTCTCATCCTGTTGAATGGGCAGGACA
>CAZCGB010000770.1:0-1576 GCA_964498045.1 uncultured Isosphaeraceae bacterium | reverse complement strand
ATTGCGCCGGAAGACGTACGCCGAACCATTGGATGCATCGCGAGGTGTACCGGCGACAATCAAATCGCCTCGCACATCCACAGTCCATGCGAATTGCGCCAGCGATGATGCGCCAACTGGCGCAATCGTCTGCTGGAGAGTCGTGTTGGTTCCGTTGTCGGTGAACACATGCGCGCTGCCGCGCGAACTTGGATTGCCGAAGTATTCGCCGATGACCACGACGCCTGCGTCCATGGCCACGGAACTGCCGAAGGAGAAGTGATTGGTGGCGGCGGGATCAGGCGAAAGCAGTTTCTGACTCTGCACCCAGGCGGAACCATTGTGGCGGAAGACGTAGGCGGAGCCGACGCTGGCGCTTCCGCTGTCTTCCTGAGGAGAACCGATGATGATGACCGAGCCCTGCACGGCCACAGCGCGGCCGAAGTAGTCGTTGGCGATCGCGTCGCCGGCGGTGAGCTTCTGCTCGAACACCCACGTCGAGTTCACGCGGCGATAGACATACGCCGATCCGGAGTTGTTCAATGGGCTGTCGTCGTTCGGCGCGCCGACGACGGCGATGCCGTTCACGCCGTCGATGGCGACCGCCCAGCCGAAGCCGTCGCCGTTGGCCCCCGGGCTCGTGGGCAGCGCCGATTGCAGCAGCCAGCGCCCGGTGTCCGCATCGAAACGGTAGATGAACGCCGCGCCCGGCTGAAAGGTCGAGCCGAACGCGTCATCACCGACGATGGCGTAGTCGCCGCTCAAATCCGCGGAGATGCCGTAGTGAAGGCTGTAGGCATCTGGCGCTGCGGTCAGCACCGCGCTGGCCTGGGGCGAATCGCCGCCGACGGGTGCGCCGCCGCTTGCGTGGCAGAACGTGAAGGCGAGCGCGAATGCTGACGCGCACAGCGATGCGTGAAGGGTATTCAGCGATGAGTCGGCGGGTTGACGGTGCATGAGTTGACCTCTTGCTGCGGAGAAACAAGTCTTCAGCAGGAAACTACGACGCGCTGGGCGAATTCGTGCGCGAGCAGTACGCGCCGCCGACAAATTCGCCAGTTTGAACGAGTTGTCGTTTGATGAAAATGAGACACGAACGCGGGGCGTCGTCATTGAACCGCGGCAGGACCCTTGGGACTTGACGCCGCCAAGCTTCACGGATGCCGATCACCACTCAGGACTGTCACGGAGACGTGGAAATTCGACCCCCCGAAGATTGGGGGTTGCGTCGCATCAAGATGGCTGACAGTCGCCTCATCCGCCCGTCTTGACGATTCTGGTCATTGGTCACTTCGACGGCGCGGTCGGCAACTTGAAGCGCATCAGCACTGTGGAGCCCAGCGGGGGATAGGTCAGTTCCATGCGCACGCCTCGGAAACGGTCGGCGTCCCACTGCATGCGCTCCTGCACGAAGGCGAAGATCTTGGGATACGCCGGCACGTTCGCGGTGGCGACAACGGGCGGCCGTCCCGGCAGGGCCACGAGGTTCTGGGGCACGGGGATCGGCAGGATGCCCGCAGGCATGCTGCCTTCGGTGGGCTCTGTGAACACGCCGCCAAACGCGCGGACTTCCGGCGTCAGCGCGAACGCCAGGTCC
>CAZCGB010000769.1:0-1593 GCA_964498045.1 uncultured Isosphaeraceae bacterium | reverse complement strand
CATGGCCATCGCGGCGAAGGCATCCATGAGTTTGTGCGGATGCGTCGCGATCGCGAGCAGGTCGATGTCGCCGATGGTCTCGCAGCCGCGGCGAAGTGAGCCGGCGTATTCGATGCACTTGACGCCTGCGCCTTTCGTCTGCTTCAACATCTCGATGAGATTCTCCGCGAGCGGCATCGCTTCACCCAGGCGCATGCGCTCGGAGGCTTTCGCGAGGAACTCGATCGACTTCTTGATGTTCTCGATGGTCTTCGCGCCCATGCGCGGAATCTGCTCGAGTTCGCCGCCCCCCGCAGCGATCTTCGCCTTGAGCGAGGCCAGGTCAGTCACGCCCGCTTTTTCCCAGAGCAGTTTCGCGGTCTTTGGTCCAATGCCGGAGATGTTGGTGATCTCCATCAGCCCGGCCGGCACGGTCGCGAGCAGGTCATCGTGCTCCTTCACCTTGCCGGTCTGCGTGAGTTCGATGATCTTGGATGCGAGGCCATCGCCGATGCCGTCGATGGCCATCAGGGCCTTCTTGTCGGGCACGAGATCAGCGAGCGGCGAGGGATAGCCTTCGATCAGCCGCACCGCGTTCTTGTAGGCGTTGATCTTGAAGGAATTTGCGCCGGTGATTTCCAGCGCGGCCGCCATTTCCTCGAACAGTCGCGCGATGTCAGCGTTGGAGGGGGGCGCGGGCGGCATGGGCAAAGTCAACAAGTCGAAACGTCAAAAGTCAAAAGGCTCAGTGCGCGGCCTGTGTCGCAGCAGCATAGGGGCGTTTCGACTTTCGACGTTTCGCCTTTCGCCTTTCTAAGCCACATCACCGAGCCCCAGCGCCTCGCCGTGCGCTTTCAGCAGGCGTTTGCGCAGCAGCGCATCGGCTTCGCCTGCCAGTTTCGGATTGAGGTTGATCCACTCCTCGGCGTCGCGTCGCGCCCACTGCAGCAGCTTCAAATCGCGCGGCAGCTCCGCGACGCGGAACGGCGCGATGCCAGCCTGCCGCGCGCCGAACAACTCGCCCGGGCCACGGATTTCCAGGTCCTTTTCGGCGATGCGAAAACCGTCGGTGGTTTCCACCATCGTCTCGATGCGGGCCTTGCCGTCTTCCGTCGCCGCGTCGCCGATGAGCACGCACAACGATTTGCGTTCGCCGCGCCCGACTCTGCCGCGCAACTGGTGCAATTGCGCAAGGCCGAAGCGCTCGGCGTGCTCAACGACCATCATCGAAGCGTTCGGCACGTCCACGCCGACTTCAATCACCGTCGTCGCAATCAATGCATCAATCTCCCCCATTCGAAATCGCTGCATGATCGCCTCGCGCTCATCGCGATCGAGCCGGCCGTGCATCGTCGCGAGTTTCTTGCCGGCGAGCGGGCCTTCGCTCAGCCACTTCATGTGCGATTCGACATCCTTCAGGCCGCTCGCCGATTCATCGATCACCGGCAGCACGATGTACGCCTGCTCTCCCGCATCCAATCGCTTGCGAAGGTACTCATAGACTTCAATCGCCCGGCTCTGCGGCATGTGCCGCGTCGCGATCGGCTTGCGGCCCGGCGGCATGCCTTTGATGGTCGAGATGTCGAGGTCGCCGAAAATGGTCAGCGATAGCGT
>CAZCGB010000768.1:0-1601 GCA_964498045.1 uncultured Isosphaeraceae bacterium | reverse complement strand
ACTTCGCGCGAGCGGCCGGAATGGACGAGGCGAAGCAGAATCCGAAGCAGCAATCCAGCGCGGAAAGTTGTACGACAGCGCACACCCAACAGCCGGAAGATGATGAAACCAAATTGGCGGCTGTTTCCTGCGATGCCGAAGTGGAAACGATGCTCGCAGAATTCGACCAGTGGGCTGGGTCGGATTCGAACCGACGTCTAAACGATTATGAGTCGTCTGCTCTGGGCCGCTGAGCTACCAGCCCGACCCGAGGACCGGGGGTGACCGGATTGTAGTGCGTTGCGCTGATTGGCCCGAGCGGCGGGACAGAATTCGTTCCTCCACTCCAGGATTCCCCGAATTATTCCGGAGGTTTGTGCCGCACCACCGAGCCATCGACAAGGAAGATCACGTCCTCGGCGATCGCCGCGGCGAGGTCGGCGATGCGCTCCAAGGCACGGCCAATCGACAGGACGTCGATCACCGCGTGCGTCGCCTCCACGTGCTCGGGAATCTCGCGGTGGGCCCAGTCAAACACTTCGCGATGCAGAGCGTCCACAGGATCATCACTCATGCGCACACGCCGGCCGAGATCAGCGTCCTCATTGGCAAGCGCCGTCAATGCGTCACCCAGCATCTTGCGGGTCTTTTCGGCCATCTCATTGAGCGCCGGCGGCAGGCGGACGGGGGCGCAATCGACAAGGTCGATGATGCGCTTGGCGATGGATTTCGCCTTGTCGCCGATGCGTTCGAGGTTGGAGTTGATGCGCAGCACTGCCATCATGAAGCGCAGGTCGCCAGCGACCGGATGCGTGAGCGCGAAGATGCGCAGGCATTCGTTTTCGATTTCGATCTCCAGGTTGTTGATCTCTTCGTCGCCGGCTTTGACCAGTCGCGCGAGTGCGATGTCCATCGTGCGCAACGCGGTGATGGCGCGGTCGACCTGCTGTTCGACGATCGCCGCCATGGACAGGATGCTGCGGCGGACTTCAACGAGTTCAGAGACGAGGTTCATGCCCATGTTGGGGGTCTGGAGGAAGAAGAGTGGTTGGTCGCGCAGCTGCAAGCAGCGTGGCGGGAGGGCATGGAGAGGCGGGAGGACAGGGTGGGCGGGGAGCAGGGGGGCGGGCTCAGCCGAAGCGGCCGGTGACATAGTCTTCGGTTTGCTTGTTCTTGGGATTGGTGAAGATGTCGGCGGTATTGCCGGTCTCGATCAGCCGGCCCTCGTAGAAGAACGCGGTGATGTCGCTGACGCGGGCGGCCTGCTGCATGTTGTGCGTGACGATGACGATCGTATAGTCCTTGCGCAGTTCGCGGATGAGTTCCTCCACGCGGGCGGTGGATTTCGGATCGAGTGCGGAGCAGGGCTCATCCATCAGCAGCACTTCGGGTCCCACGGCGATGGCGCGAGCGATGCACAACCGCTGCTGCTGCCCGCCGGATAGGCCCAGCGCGGAGGATTTCAATCGGTCCTTCACTTCATCCCACAAAGCCGCGCCGCGCAGGCTGCGCTCGACCAGTTCATCCAGGTCGCCGCGACCGATGCGGAAGTGCAGGCGCGGGCCGAAGGCGATGTTGTCGTAGATCGACTTGGGGAACGGGTTGGGCTTCTGGAACACCAT
>CAZCGB010000767.1:0-1604 GCA_964498045.1 uncultured Isosphaeraceae bacterium | reverse complement strand
ATGTGGATCATGATGACGAGCGGCCCCACGGGCAAGCCGCCGCGCGGCTGGGCGAGGTTGTAGTTCCGCCAGCCAGTCTCGATGCACGCCTTCATGCTCGAGCACGCTGACTGTTGGAACTGAAGCGGGACTCGGTTCGCGAAGCGAATGACGCGCGCGGTGTCGTCGGCGGCGAGTTCGCCGCCGAAGGCGATGGCCGCTTCGATCTGGAACGGCCTTCCTCTATACACATCCGGGTCGCGCGAACTCGCCGCGTAGAACTCGGCCTTCACGCCTTTCAACAGACCGGCAAGCAACTGGCGAAGACCAATCGGTGCAAGACAATCCGTTGGGGGGGGAGCGAGTTTCGATTCCTGGAACTGCTTGAACAGCGCCTCGGCCTGTTGCGGCTCGATGTCGCCGGCCTTCGTACGACTTGTCACGTCGATGGCCGAGCAGAACTCGCTGGCGCGGGCGGAACTCACGCGGCAGAAGCGTTCCTGCAGGAAGTTGTAGAGCGTGCCGCCGCGCCCGCCGTGGGCGGCGTCATAGTCCTTGAGCATCTGCAACAGCGTGCCGAGTTCGATGCCCTTGGGGTGCGGCTGGATTTCGCGGGTCTCGGGCGGCAGTTGCTCGGTGCCGCGGGGGAACAGAATTACGCCATCTTTCTCGATGGTGGTGATTGACGTATCGACTTCGCCTTTCCTTGGAGGCGCAGTTGCCGCTGACTGCTGGTCGCTGACCGCAGGTTGCTCGTCACTTGCCTTCGCAATCTTCAATGGCAGATCTTCCTGCTCATCGGCCGCGACTCTTGTGGGCGGCACGAACCAGATCTGCGCGTGCGGATTCGCGATCGCGACAAGTTCCAGGAACTCATCGACGCTGCCGCGGCCTTTCTGGTATCGCCCTTCGAGCTCGATGCTGACGCTCGTGCCGCTGCCGTAGTCGTCTTCGTTGAGGAACGATTCTGCGCGCGTGCCGGCGTTCAACGTCTTGAATCGCGATGGCGGGAACTCGGCCTTCTTGGTTTCGTCGGTGATGTCAGCCGAGTTGGTCTTGGTGTTGATCGCAAGCTCGATGTGATGGGCTTCCTTTTTCGCGCCGGGGCGCGTGTGGATGACCATCGGCTTGCCGGTGGTGATGAGGCCGTACATGCCCGCGGCTGAGATGCCGATACCCTGCTGGCCACGAGACATTTTCAAGCGATGGAATTTTGAGCCGTAGAGGAGCCGGCCGAAGACGTTCTCAATCTGCTTGCGCACGATGCCCGGGCCGTTGTCGATGACGGACACCCGATAGCGCGATTGTTTCGCTGACGCGGGGCGCTCGGGCTGCAGGTCTTCGATGACGACGGTGATGCACGGCAGGATGCCCGCTTCCTCGCAGGCGTCGAGCGCGTTGTCCACCGCTTCTTTGACCGTGGTCAGGAGGGCTTTGCGCGGGTTGTCGAAGCCGAGCAGGTGGCGGTTCTTGGCGAAGAACTCGGAAACAGAGATGTCACGCTGCTTGGTGGCGAGCGTTTCGGCGGTGACTTTCTTCCGTGTGGTCTTGTCGGTCACGGGTGGGTCGAGTAGAGCGGAGTCGGACATGGCGCGGCCCTCCGTGGCTGCGGTTCGAGGTTTGGG
>CAZCGB010000766.1:0-1612 GCA_964498045.1 uncultured Isosphaeraceae bacterium | reverse complement strand
TCGATGCCGCGCTTGTCGCATAGATCGACAATGCGTTTGACGGGGAACACGATGGCCGTGGGGGAAGTGACGTGATCGATGCACACCATCCTCGTGCGCGGCGTGATCGCGCGCTCGATCGCCGCCACGATCTCATCGTCACTCGCCAGCGGCAGGGGGATGTCCACCTCGCGATACGTCGCGCCGCTTCGCCCAGCCATGAACTTCATCGTCTGCCGCACCGCGTTGTACACGTGCGTAGTGGTGAGGAGTTCATCGCCCGCGTTGAAGCGCAGCGAGCGCAGCACGGCGTTCACTCCGCCGGTGGCGTTGGTGACAAACGCGAATTCGTCAGCCTTGGCGCCGATGAACGGCGCGAGCGCGTTCCGGGCGCGGGCAAGATGCGCCAGGCCGTGGCGCTCTGGCGCCAGCCACTCGATTGGTCGGGCCTCGAACTCTGCGCGGCGGCGCGACTGCGCTTCGAGCACTGGGATCGGCCGCGCGCCGAATGAGCCGTGGTTCAGGAAATCGATGGTCGGATCGAGCAGGAAGTGCTCGGCTGGATTCTCGAGAACCGGTGCAGGATGACCAATCGACGTGGAGGCAGGCGCGATCGTGGTAGACATGCGGGGAGCGTACGCGCTTTAGAATCTCGGGCACGGCCTGCTTCAGCGGGTCGCGCAGTCCATTCGGTGCGCGACCTTTCGCGCAGTCTTCGCCGCCCGATAAAAATCCTTTTTCCACCCCCTTGAAATACGGTTCATGATAGGGTAACGTACTCCGAACAGATCGGCCGATGTAATCTGCAGGGCGACCTCAGGTCTGGCCGAGATGCCCCCACACGCAACACCCCACCACTAGATGTTGATGCTGGCGTCATCTCGAACCACGACGGAGACAACCATGAGCATTCCAATCCTGCAAACCGGCCCCGGCGGATCTTTCACCACCTCGTTCGTGCCTCACGAAGCGCGATCGGGACGATTGGTGGCGATAACCGGTGTGGCGGCTCTCGATCGCTCGACTGCATCCGGTAACTCCACTGCGCATGAGCGAGGCGGTTCGGGCAGCGCGTTCCGTCGCATGCTGTCGGCGCATCGTGCGGTCAAAGCGATGGTCGCTGCTTCTGTTGAAGCCCCGCGATCCCTGCTCGATCGCGCGCTTGGTGTCGATCGCGTCGAAATCAGTTCCGCAGCCATCGCGCGAGCCACGCCGAGCCGTGCGGTCGCGGGCGATCCTGCCCGCGAGAGCGTCGCATCGGCCATGCTGGAGGCGGCGAAGGCCTGGCTCTCTGCACAGCACGCTTCGCTGGAGCAGGCGGTGGGCGTGATCCGTCGTTTGCGGACCGAGGCGACGATGCTGGTTCCGCCGCGCCGCGAGTCAATGCCTCTCGCGGTGGTCGTCCGCACCGCCCCTCGCGGGTTTTCCGCCATCGATTCGGTCTCATATCCTCAATTCAATCCATACGTCGACTCCACGCCGCGCTCCGCCCTGAACGCCGGCATCAACAGGCTCGCCGGTCCGCTGGCGTCGGCCTTGTCCCCTTCCCTGGGAGCAGCCCATGAACCTCACGCCGAAACAGTTGAAGATCCTGCAGTTGATCCGCGAATCGCGCATCGTGCGGGGCTATTCG
>CAZCGB010000765.1:0-1612 GCA_964498045.1 uncultured Isosphaeraceae bacterium | reverse complement strand
GCGGCGATCATCGCCCAGTTCACGGGCGTTGGCCACGGCGGAGGCGAGGGCGGCGGCGTGCCGATTCCCAAGGAGACGGTGAACGTCTACGGCGACGTCTTCTTTACCATCGCCGTGACGGCGATCGCGTCAGGCGTATTGTGCCTGATCATCTCGCCGATCCTGAAGAAGTGGATGCACGAATCGCCCGGCGACCTCAGGCATGGCGCAGGACATTGACGCGTCTCACGGCGAACCGATGGCCTCAATGAACAGCGGCTCGTTCCCCGGCCCCAGCGGCCAGCCCAGCCCAACCCACGCAAGCAGGAACGCCGTCCACGCCAGAAGGATCAGAACCGCGTACGGCAGCATCAATGACATGAGCGACCCCAGGCCCACGCGCGGCAAACACCTCTGCATGTACACCAGCATCACCACCACGTAGGGATTCAGCGGCGATATCGGGTTGGTCGCCGACTCGCCGATGCGGTAACTCGCCTGCGTCAATTCCGGACTGATGCCCAGACGCATGAACATGGGCACGAGCACCGCCGCCAGCAGCGCCCACAGGGCCGAAGCCGATGCGACAAGCAAATTGAGCAGCGCGACCATCATGATCATGGCGGTGAGCGTCAACCACGCCGGCATGTGCAGCGAACCGATGGTGTCGGCCCCGCGGATGGCGATGAGCATGCTCAGGCGAGATTCGCGGAACCACTCGATGAACTGGGCGGCGAAGAACGCCATGACGATGTATGAGCCCATTGACGACATCGACTCGGCCATCATCCGCGCCACATCGCGGTCGCTGCGAATGCTGCCGCTGGCCACGCCGTACGCGATGCCGGGGATGACGAACAGCACGAACAGCAGCGGCACAAGCACATCGGGCCAGATGGCGGCCAGCGCGCCAGACGGCGGCTTGGCGTAGTCGCCGTGCAGCGGCGCGCCGGGAATGAGGATCAGGCACGCAACGCCGACCAGGCCGAGCGCGCCGAAGATCGTCGCCCACCAGAGGCCGCGGATTTCCGCGGAGCTCAGGCGATCGTGATCGGCATTCGGCGAATCGACCACTGATGCGTCTGCGAAGGTGATCTGGGCGGCGACTTCATCCTTCGAGAAGCGCGGCTCAACCATCCATTTCGTGATCGCCCAGCCGACGAAGGTGATGGCGAACGTCGAGCCGATCATGAGGTACCAGTTGCAATCGACGCGCACGTGGCGATTCGGCTCAAGCGTGCGGGCGGCAGCCTCGGTGAACCCCTGAAGCAACGGATCGAGTCCGGTGAGCAGCAGGTTCGCGCTGAACCCCGCCGCAACGCCGGCGAACATCGCCGCCAGGCCGACGATGGGCGAGCGGCCGCTGCGCGCGAACGCCGCGGCCGCCAGCGGCGGCAAAATCACGAACCCCGCGTCAGTGGCGATGCTCGCGTTCACGCCGATGAACACCGTCGCCGGCGTCAGCAGGCTGCGCGGCGTCCATTGCACCATCCCTTTCAGACACGCACCCAGCATTCCCGACCGTTCCGCAACGCCAATGCCCAGGAGCGCGGTCAGCACCACGCCCAGCGGCGCGAACGAAGTGAAGTTCCTCACCATGCTCAGCCAGATCCAGCGCACGCCGTCGCGCGTC
>CAZCGB010000764.1:0-1618 GCA_964498045.1 uncultured Isosphaeraceae bacterium | reverse complement strand
CCGTTCGACTGGCCGCGCGTGCTGCAGCACGAGTACACGCACACCATCACGCTGGGCCAGACGCGCAACCGCATTCCGCACTGGCTGACCGAGGCCGCCGCCGTAAGCATGGAGCAGCGGCCGCGCGCGTACAACACCTGCCTCATGCTGGCGCAGGCGCTCGACGCCGGCACGCTCTTCAGCCTGGATGACATCAAGTGGGCGTTCGTGAGGCCGCGCAAGCCCAACGACCGCGCGCTCGCCTACGCGCAAGGCCATTGGATGGTCGAGTACATGAACGAACGCTTCGGCGAATCTGCCCTGGTGCGACTGCTCGAACGCTACTCCGACGGCGAGCGCGAGCAGCAGGCGATTCCCGATGCGCTCGGCGTCAGCCGCGAGCAGTTCTTCAGTGATTTCCTCGTCTGGGCGAAGCAGCAGGTGAAGGCCTGGGGGCTTGACGCCAAGCCGACACTCGCGGAATTGACCGACGAGATCCGCAACGCCGACCCAGAGTTGAGCAAGGCGATGCGCGCTTCGCGCGAGGCCCGGCTCAACATGCTGGTGAAGGAGCTCAGCGGACAGATCGGGCGCCCGACATCCCGATCAGCGCGCGGCAAGAAGGACGGCATGCCGCCAGCCGAGCGCGGCGTCACGGCGGACCGCTGGCCTGACGTGATTCGCCCGCCGGTGCAGATCACCGACGATCAGCTGGCGATCTGGCTGGAGAAGTACCCAGAGCATCCGGATCTCATGGAACTGCAGCTGCGCAAGCGGCTGGAGCGTATCGAGATCGGGCCAGACACCGCCAAGGACGAGGCCCTGATCGCGCTGCTGCACCGGTACCTGGAGTTGCGGCCGGTCGATCCGTTCCCGCACAAGAAGCTCGCGGCGATCTGGCTGGCGAGCGATACGCCGCAGCGGGCGATCGAGCATCTGGAAGCGCTTGATCTGATCGAAGAGCACACGCCCGTACTCGCGCTCGAGCTGGCCAGGCTCTATCGGGCGCAGAAGGAATCGGCCAAGGCGCTGGTGAAGGTCACCCGCGCGTTGAACATCAACCCGTACAACGCGCCGAATCGTGAGCTCGCCGCCGCGATCGCCATCGAAGCCGGCGACCTGCAGACGGCTCGCGAGCAGATCTTCGCGTTGACGCTTCTGGAGCCGGATCGCCCGCAACATCAGAAGCGGCTTGAGGCCGTGGACAAAATGCTCCGCGAGCGCAGCAGCTCATGATGACTCACGCCGGCTGGGGTGCTGCCATCACGATCATCCCGGTTTGGCCTTTCGATTCGGCCAGGGCTTCTTGTCCGGATCGTACTTGTGTCCGTCGGGCGTCCGAATGTTCTGCTCAGCCACAAACGTGCGCAGCGCATCGAGGGATTCAAACAGCCTTGGCCAATCTTCGGACCAGATGGTCAGATCGAACTTGCGGAACGATCCATCGGGTTGCGGCACGCCTTCAACGATCTTGATGCACGGATTGCCGTTGGATGCCTTGCGAATCTGCAACGCGTACTTGCGGTTGCCGACCGAATCGAATGCCCAAGTCTTCAACACCTCTTGTGGCGGCTTCTCGTGCGCCCCTTTCCTGAACGTGCCGCGCCCGCCGCTGCGAGGCTTTGTTCCAAGTCCTGAC
>CAZCGB010000763.1:0-1624 GCA_964498045.1 uncultured Isosphaeraceae bacterium | reverse complement strand
GTGCGTGACCAATCGGCATGTCTTCGCCGATCCAACAGAGGATGACGAGTTCATGGTGGTCGGCACGTCTCGAGGCGTCGTGTATCCGATCGAGGAAGTGCTGGCGGCGACCGAACACGATGACGTCGCCATCTTCCGCATCGACACGCGCGGCGACCGATTCGTGCCGGTTCCACTTCGTGCTGGCGCGCCGGTGGGAACCCATGTCGCTGTGATCTCGCACCCCGAACAGCATTGCTTCACCATGACCACTGGCGCGATCGCACGCCGCAGCGTCCGCAGGGGCGATCTTGTCGGTGGCCACTCCATGCGCCGCTCGCCGCCGAAGGCCACGCCGCCGGAGATGCCGATCGAGATCAACAACCCTGAACGATTGACCCAGGCGATTGAGATCACGGCTGAATACGCGCTGGGTTCAAGCGGCGGGCCGGTGCTGGATGACCACGGCAACGCGGTGGGCATGGTGTGCGCGACCGACACGCTCTACGCCGACCCCGACAAGAGGGCCGACCCGCAGGCGGTGGTGCGAACCTGCGTGCCGGCTGAGAGCATCCTGCACCTGATCGTCGAGCCGAAGGCGCGGAATTGATCCGAGCAGGATTCATCGGCCGCGGTGAATCGGGGAGCGGGATTGGGGTGACAGGGGCGACAGGGAGCGGGGACGGAGGAAACGGGAGGTCGGGGAATGCTGCGGGCTTGACATGCAATGTGGATCGACGCCATTTCAGGTTTCTGACAAACCATGTATTAGGTTGCGCGCGCCCGATGTCATGAATCCGGGCGCACCTTCGTCGTTTGCAAAGATCGGGACCTGTCGATCGCGCCGTTCCTCCCCGGCTGACAGTTCGAGGTGCGGCCGGATTCTGTCCGCCGGCTGCGCGACACTCCTATAGAGGTGCGCAGATCGATGCTGGCGCGCGCCGATTGCCAAAGAAGTCGCCGAAACCGCGTTGGCGACGCCGCCAGCGGCGGAAGAAAATGAAAATCCGCGCGGATTGACCCGGCGATGCGCCCGGCCTGGCGCGCGCAACGTGTTCGATGGACCAGAGCGGCTTCAATGATGACGGAGCGCCAGCCGTCATTCCCGCGCCGGCGCTTCTGTCACTGCGTATCCGGCCCAGCGGGTGTCACCACTACCACCACCACGGACACGCCGAATAGCCGACTAAAGTTGAAACTGTCCCCGCAAAGCCAAAAAGCCAAAGTCGAAACTGTCCCGGCAACCTCCCGGCAAAGCCACGCCCTGACCGGCGCGCAGCGCATCGCCCACCTGCGGCCGCGCAAACTGCGCGGCCGCAGGTGGAGACAGCGGGATCAATGTCGTTCAGGCCGTTCCGACAATCACTTGACCATCGCGATCGCTGGCGGACTCCAAGTGCCTTGGCCAATCGGGAGGATCGAAGGCGGCGTGTCCTTCGGCCAATACAGACGCATCACCAGATAGATCGGGCCGTCCGGCGCGGGCAGCCAGTTCGATTCCTTGTCCGCGCCCGGCGAATCCTTCTGAATGTACAGCGTCAGCGAGCCGTCGGCATTCGTCTTCATGCCCGGCAGCATGGGTGAGTTGATGAGGTATCGATTGATCGGGTTCTCGATCAGGAGCTGCGTCTTGCCGTCGTACATC
>CAZCGB010000762.1:0-1629 GCA_964498045.1 uncultured Isosphaeraceae bacterium | reverse complement strand
GAAACTTCCATGACGCTGGTATCGGCCGCTCGCATTTCCAGGTCGCCGCCCTGCACCAGCACGCTGCCGCCAAACGTCACGCTGCTGACTGCCGCGCCGGTGGACCGCACAAGCATGCCGCCGCCGGAAAGGTCCACGTCGCCAGTGACGGACATGCTGCTGGGCGACGTCGCCCCTGGCGCACGAGAGAGGTCGATGATAAGCGATCCGCCGTCCACAGTGAGTGAGGAGGTGGTGAAGGTGAGTTTCGAATCGAGATCATGGCGCTGGATCACGAACGGCGCGCTGACGGCGACGCTGGAAACATCGACCGAAGAGTGGAGTTCGGCCGCCGTGGTGATTCCGTCATCGAGTCGATGAATGTAGCCGGTGCCATCGAGGGTGGTGACGCCTCCGAAGATGTACACGCGCGATCCGCCGCCGATGCGCAGGCTGGAATCGTCGTGCATATGCAGTGAGCCATCGCTGATGGTCAGGGTTGACGGACCGTCAACGCTGACGAGCGATTCGTCGTACAGCTCAAGCGTGCCGCCAGTGACGGTCAAGGCCGAGTTCGGGAATGTGCGGAAGTGGCTGGTGGTGCCGCACAGCAGGTTGCCGCCGATCTCCGCAATGGCGCTGACATCGACGCTCAAATCACCATCGAGGCGCAGTTCGGGCGCGACGATCATCGCAGGCCCGGTCGCCAATGCGTCATCAGTGAAGTGCACGGATGAATCGATCATTGTCGCGAACTGCGCGGAGGTGACACGCCCGGACTCATGCACCGACAGCGTTCCGCCGCCCGGCAACGTGTTCGAACCCACAGTCATCGCGCCGGTCACATGCAGATGCGCGAACGGCAACACTTCGTTGATGCCGACGTTTGTCAGGCTCGCCACCGCGCATTCACCATTCTGACACGTCAGACTGGGTCGTACGGTGAAGCGGCCGGTGCTGGTCACCGCCACGCTTGCCAGCGACACGCGGCAAGAAAAGCTCTCAAGCACGCCACGCGTCTCGATCGGGCACGTCGCGGTGCAGTCCACCAGTTGCATCAGGCCCTTGTTGGTGATCGGCCCGCCAAGCAACAGAGCCGGCGTGGTGCACGTGCCGCCGGGGCACGGTTCGGTCCGCAACTGGCCGGTGACTTCGATCAGCGTCGATGTCGCGACGGTCAGTGATCGTCCGTTCTGAATCGACAGGAGGTACACCGCTCCGGTTCCGCCCGGCCCGGTGCCGTTGTGTCCGATCTCAAGGCTGCGCACGGAGACGTCCATATCCATGATGACCGTCGCCGGGAACAGGTTGAGCCGCACATCCGTGCACGAGTTCGGCACGCGACCGGTGCTCCACTTGCTCGCATCGCTCCAATTGCCGCCCAGCGTGCCCAGCCAAGTGGCGATCTCGCCTGGTGCGCCATCATCGATGACGCTGTTGCAGTCGTTGTCGAGGCCGTCGCAGATTTCCGTCGCGCCAGGATAGACCGTGGAGCGCGTGTCATCGCAGTCGCCGCCAACGCTCGCATAGCCCGCATGCGCGCCGCTCGCACAGAACTGGCGTGTGACGGCGGAGCCGTAGCCGTCGCCGTCGTTGTCCTGGAAATACGTGATGCCGCCGGTCAAAGACGGATCGTTGTCGTTCACCAGG
>CAZCGB010000761.1:0-1640 GCA_964498045.1 uncultured Isosphaeraceae bacterium | reverse complement strand
CCATGGCGCGATCGTCGGGATTCGATGCATCGACAAGCGACGCCAGCATTGTTTGATCAATGCGCACCGAGACGATGCGCAATTGCCCATTCGCCGCCACGCGCACCGCTCCGCCGCCGGTCTGCGACTCCACGATCACGCCTTCGAGGTCGCGCTTGACCTGCTCCATCCTTGCCTTGATCTTCGGCAAGTCCTTGAGCAATCCCGCCATGCCGGCCATGCCTTTGAGACTGTCAAACATGCGGCGATTGTAGTGAGGATCGAACGCCCGGAACACGCGATCGTCAGCCTACCGCCACCACGGTCGCACCGAAGAGGTCAACCGCCTTCTGCACGAGTTCGGGAAGCGGGCCGTTCGCAGCACTTGCCGGCGGCGCTTTTGACGCGGCATTGCCCACGTCAAGGTCAATCTTCACAGCTCGACCGGTGGCGCGTTTCACCAGATCAGAGATCCGGTCCATCTGGCTGGTCACGAACTTGGCGATATCCGCCCCACTGTCATCCAATGACAATCGCAGAGTCAACCCGTCGAAGGATTTGAAGACCAAGTGCTCGACACACTGGCGATCGAAGCTGCGTTCCCCCGCGGTCCGCAGCACGCGCGTCCAGACCTCACCCTCCTCATGCTGCGAACTCGACGGCGAAGATTGCAAAGCGATGCCGGGCTTGATTTCCGCAGTCAACGCCGGACGTGACGCGGAAAAACCCTCGTGAACCGGCACGGAATCAGCCGCAACCGGTTCGGGAACCTCAGTGGCGACGTGAGGCGGCGCTTGAACTCGATGAATCGGCTCTAGGCTGGGGACTTTTTTTTTTGCTTCGATCTCGGCGGCCGGGCGGCCGCCCCCCGCCGCACCACCATTCAACAACGCCGGAATGTCCGCCAGATGCTGCGTCATCGCCAGACGAACGACAGCTGCGTCGAAGAGGGCGCGACTCGCCGCTGAGCCCTTGGCGTTGCGCGACACCGCATCGCACAGGGCGATCATGTGCACGATGGCGGGCGCGTCGAAGTTCTCAGCCTGTCGCGTGGCGGTCTTGCGATGTTCTTCGGAAAGGTCGAGAAACTCCGCCTTGCCGCCGCATGCCGCGAGAATCATCATGCTGCGCAGATGATCGGTCAGCAGGTCCAGCGCCTGTTCCACGCCCGCTGATTTCTGCAGCAGCGCGTCGCCCGCGCGCAGCGCGGACGCGGCGTCGGAAGCGATGAACGCATCGACCAGGTTCACAATCAGATCGTGATCCGGCAGGCCCAGCATCTCCTCCAGATGCTGCACCGTGAGCGTGTCCATTCCGCCGGCGAGCAGACGATCGAGGATGCTCAGCGCATCGCGCATCGAGCCGTTGCCCAGCCGCGCCACCTGTGCGACGACTTCATCGTTGGCCTTGATGCCTTCTTCCTTGAGGATGTGGCGAATTTGCTCAGCAATCTTGCTTGATGGAATCGCGCGGAAATCGAATCGTTGACAGCGACTTTGAATCGTCGCAGGGACTTTGTGCGGCTCGGTCGTGCACAGAATGAACTTCACATGCGCCGGCGGCTCCTCCATCGTCTTCAGGAGCGCGTTGAATGCGTCCTTGGTCAACTGATGGACTTCATCAATGATGTAAATCTTATACGGTGAACGGGACGGCGAGAG
>CAZCGB010000760.1:0-1646 GCA_964498045.1 uncultured Isosphaeraceae bacterium | reverse complement strand
GTCATCTCCTCGTAGTAATAGAGGATGACGATCAGCCGCTCGGCCCGCGACAGGCCCTTGGTGATGAGCAGCTTGAGGTCGGTGCGCTGCACTTCGCTCAGCGGATTCTCCTGGCGCGCATCGTGGATGACATCGATCTCGCGCACGTCTTTGCTCGAGTCGGTCTCGAACCACTTGCGGTTGAGCGACACCACGCCGGTTGGGCGCGAGTCCTTCAGCAGCTTCTGATACTCCGCGCCGCCCACGCCCAAGCGCTGGGTGATCTCCTTGTCGGTGGCCTTGCGGCCGAGCTCCATCTCCAGACCCTTGCGGGCGCGCTCGACCTTGGCGGTGCGGGCGCGGACGAGGCGTGGAACCCAGTCCATGGAGCGAAGCTCATCGAAGATGGCTCCGCGGATGCGCTGAGTGCAGAAGGTCTCGAACTTCACGCCGCGCTCGGGGTCGAACGCCTCGATGGCGTCTTTGAGCCCGAAGACGCCTGCGGAGCGCAGGTCTTCCACATCGACTTCCGAGGGAAGCCGCATGTGCATGCGCTCGGCGGTGTACTTGACGATATCGAGGTACTTCTCCATGAAGAAGTTGCGGATCGTCTCCGACCGGGTCTTCTGGAACTCGGCCCAGATCTCCTCGACGGGCATCTCCCGTAACGGAATGTGCGTGCAGGTTGCGGAACTCGCTGAGTTGGCGCCAACCGCAGCCTTGCGTGATGCGGCGCCGGACTTCGTCTTGCTCTTGGGCATGGTCGACTCCTTGACCTTGGCGATTCCACTCGTGCGGAATCGTGCCGATGAACCATCAATCCATGACGGTTCGTAAGCACTATACCGCGCGATATGGGACGCACAAGTCAAAATGGCAGCCTGTCAGAAAATTTTTGCTGCCGGTGTTCTCTCCCGCGCTGCTCACGCCGCAGCGCGCGACTTCATCGCGCCGGCGTCGCTGCGAGCCGCGCCGTCATCCTGGGTTGCGCCCGTTTCGATGTTGGTGCCCGCTGACTCGGCCGCCTGGGCCGCCGCGTCGAGGGAATCCGCCAGCGTGTGACTGCGGATCAGATTGTCGCACACCAGGCCGACGATCAGACCAACCGGGTAGCAGATGATCATCGCCGTCACCGCGCGAAGCAGAATTTGCGCCGCGGCGTTTTCGCCCGCCAGTCCGGCGAAAATCGCGACTGCGAACGCGGCGAGCGCGAAGCAGGAGGCGATGGTTCGTCCGGTTTCCGTCTGCATGGCGTCAGCGTGATTCATCCAACGGCATACCGGCCGCTGGCGCGAGGAACTTGAGCCGCTCGTGGATATCGGTCCTGCCGCCCACCCGTCGCCAAACATGTTTGCAACCACTTTCAATCAACGCCGGCTTGATCCGCCATGCCCAGCCAACTGGCCAATCGCGAGAAGAAACCGGCCCGAGGCGCAGAAACTGCCTGTTCAACAGTCTCCTCTTCCGCGCCGGGGATCAGCTTGTGCGATAGCCTCTCCACCGCCACGGTGGCCGCCGCATCCGGTGCGAGCAATGTGAACGGCAATCGCTGCCGTACTGCGGCCGGAACCGCCGGGTCGGTCGGAATCATCCCGCCGTACTGCAGCGTGCGATGCAGGAACGTCTGCGTCACGCGATTCATGCGATTGAAGACGTTGCGGGCCTCG
>CAZCGB010000759.1:0-1652 GCA_964498045.1 uncultured Isosphaeraceae bacterium | reverse complement strand
CCGCAAGGCAAAGACATCCGAGAGGTTCTCGAGCGAATAAATCACCGCCGCGTAACGAATCGGATTCGTGCGATCGAACTGCGAAGGCACCGAAAGCAGCTGCGCGTCGTACTGGTCAATACGCCAGCGACGCCACCAGTCGTCATACACCAAGTTCAGTCGCTTGACGGAATCCTCAAGGGAGCTGTGGATGCCCGCGATCATGCCCCAGCGCTTCGCCGCACCGAAGCGGGTCAAGGGCGCGTTCTTCGACTGCACCTCGGCGAACGTTATTGTGAACTTCTCCGCGTCGGCCTGGCCGCTCTTGGCGTCGAAGACTTCGCGAATCAACGCCTCGGAAACGATGCGGTCGGCCTCCGGCATGAACAGGCGGCTGCGATCCGGCCTCAAAAACGGTAATTCCTGCTGGGCGATCCTGCCGTATTCCGCAACGCTGATGCGATCCTGGTATGTGAAGAACATGTCGCGCATGTTCTCCAGCACGTCGGACAGCATCACGATGAAATGCGCCTTCTCCTCAAGGAACTCGCGGTCTGCGAACACCCGCACCACGAACGCGAATGCGACGTACAGATCCAGCGCGCGAGCAGACTGGTTCGCCTCGAGCAGCCGATACGACTCAGCTGTGGTGAACGCTGCGATGACGTCCATCGCATGGATGTAGGGAAAGTCGTTCTCACGAAGGCTGCCGTTGACCCCAACGTCAGCGATGACGCCGCCCTTAATGTATTTGGGGTCGAGTCCATCGCGCCCGTACGGCAAGCCGATCTTGGTGTACTTGGCGCGCTTGCACTCGATGAGGGCATCCGCCATTTTCGGATTCGACT
This sequence comes from uncultured Isosphaeraceae bacterium, assembly GCA_964498045.1. Lineage (GTDB taxonomy): Bacteria > Planctomycetota > Phycisphaerae > Phycisphaerales > SM1A02 > DATKJG01. The sequence goes on along the minus strand of CAZCGB010000759.1, from coordinate 825 downwards.
CGGCCCAGCCCGAGACCGCCTTCCAGTCCTTCATCTTCGGATGGATGGTGTTGAGGTTGAACGCCGCCCCCACTTCCATCGGAGGCTTGGTCATTTCAAGGTAGGCATCGAAGATCTTCTTGTAGGCCTTGACAGTTTCGGCGCCCTTGACGGTGTCCAGCGCGTTCAATGCCGCGAGCGTGTCACGCACGAGTGTCGCATTGCTGTCCTGGGCGAGGGCGCCACTCGTGAGCAAGAGCGCCGTTGTGACGCATGCCGCGGTGATCATCGATCGCCAACCTGTTCGTTGTGCCTGTCGCATGGTGCTCAAACCGTTCGATTGAATGCGGAAGTCTGACCAGCGACGCAAAATGCGCCGGGTCATAATGAAAATCAGCCTCGCCCCGGGGCGAAATGCCTCTGGGCTGCGGGAGGGTCATAGTAGCAGAATCCCAACGCCCCCACCTCTGTTCGGCCTCCTTGCCTGGTGCATGGAACGCTCACGCCATTTGAGCTCCATCCTCGCGCTGGCCATGTGTTGGCGGTATCATCCCCGCCCCGGGTGCAGTGGGTTTGATCAGTCCAATTCACGACGATTCATGCCCCGTCGCAACTTCGGCCACATCCCCGCTCACGCCGCCTCGCGGCCAAGCAGATTCAATAGGAGATTCGCAAGTCATGATCGTCGGCGTACCAACGGAAGTGAAGAAGGACGAGTACCGCGTCGGCATGCGCCCGGTCGGCGCGGAAGTGCTTGTGAAGCAGGGACACACCGTGTTCGTGCAATCCGGCGCGGGCGTGGGAAGCGGTTTCCCCGATGAACAGTACGACGCGGCGGGGGCGAAG
>CAZCGB010000758.1:0-1677 GCA_964498045.1 uncultured Isosphaeraceae bacterium | reverse complement strand
GATGACCCAATGCGGGCTCAAGCAGATTCCGCAGCCGCCGGACGTCGCCGACGCGATCGCCATCGCACTTTGCGCGGCGAGGCGATTCGGATGATCCTCCGCCCGACTGATTGCGTCAGAGTCAGTTCTTCCACCTGCGGATGATCACCGTCACCGGCGTTTCCACTGGAGGGAGCGCCTCGGTATTGGCTTCCCATGCCGGTTCCTGAACCGACTCCTGGTCGCTCATGACGCGCGAGAAGCCGATCATTTCATCACCGAACGTGACAAGTCCGATCACCGAGCCGGTCATGTCGGCGACGTAATGTTCGCCCGGATCTCCGCCAGGCGCGATGTCGGGGGGGCTGTTCTTGACGATGGCTGATCCTGCAAAGACAAACGGCTCATGCGGAAATGGCTTGCCGGGCTCTTTCTCGGTCGCCTGTCCACGAATCCACTTGCCGATGTCGTGCTCGATCGCCTTTCCAGTCTTGTCGGTGTAGCGGACGAGAATCGCAACCTTGTCGCCGGTGGGATCAATCGCGCCCAATTTCTGGTTTTCGTACGTCCAGCGTCCCGGCTTTCCAGGTTCGAAGCCGGCCATGAGCAGTGCGGCGTGAATCTGACTCGGCTTGGCCTTGATCACGACAAGCGACTCGTGCTCGCGCGATGCGGGACCGCAGGCGATCTGCTCCAGCCATCCACTGTCGAGGCAGGTCATGCCCTTGACCTCGATGCGCGAATCCAGAGGATTGGCGCGGTCGAGGATGACCGTCACATCATCAAATGGATGCAGCGTCTTCGCATCGCCGTCTGCGGGCTGCGTTGATGGCTGCGAGGCCGGCGCCGAAGCTGATGGCGAGGGCGGCTTCACCTGGTTCTGCCTCGCGGGCAGCGAGAACGTGCAGATGAACAGGGCCGCGAACACCGAAGCAACTCGTGCGTGATTCAACATCCGGCAACGATAGCCAGCCCAGCTCGATGCCGGAGACGTGTGCAGAAATCGCGCAGTGTCGTTTCAAACACAAAAGGCCCGGTAGGAGCATGCTCCGTACCGAGCCCTTCCGGGGGTCAAAAAATTGATGTGTTCGGTCGAAGCCACGTCGCCAGGTAAGCGGGGTTTGTTGGGCGACTGTGGCAAATATAGCATTGGGGTCTGGTGACGCAAGCAAATTGCAGTCTCCCACTCATTGCCGACTTGACCAGAATGCTGGAAAAACCGCAAAAAACACCACTTAGTGGCTCGGCAACAGGTCCGGACAACTTTCCGTTGGAAGTGGCACTTTCACGTGTCGTGAGATTTGCCGTGCCGCTCGGCCCAGCTGCTGCCAACGAATCCGATTTGCGCCGCAACTCGTTCGCTGCCATGCCAAGCATGCAGGGTTTGGGGCTGTATTGCGAGATGGTCGTCACCGTTCGCGGCAGGCCCGATTCCACCACCGGCTACCTCATGAACATCACGGCGATCGATCGGGCTGTGCGTGAGCATGTCGTCCCCATTTTCAACGCCGCGATGTCGCAACGGACAGGCATAGCGCCGGCTTCATTGCTCACGCGATCGCTGATGGCGACTCGCAATGATCTGGGCGAAGCGCTGGAATCGATTCGCTGGAACCTTACGCCGTATTATTCGCTTGCCATGTCCGCCGCCGCCACAGATCGCGTGCTGATCACCCAGTCGTTCGAGTTCGCCGCAGC
>CAZCGB010000757.1:0-1681 GCA_964498045.1 uncultured Isosphaeraceae bacterium | reverse complement strand
GATTCGCCTTCATCGCGAAGTCGGTCTTGGGCAGATTGAGCGTGGACTTGTAGTTGGGTTTCGCGGCTTGTTCGGTGCTCATGGCGTTTGACAAGCCAAGAGTTTAGCCGCGGGGCTCGCCCGGCGCGTGGGTGTGAGGTGAGGGAGAGCGTCAATCCTCTGGAAACTCGCCATCCTTCACGGTTTCGTTGAGGTACTTCTGAAACTCGCCCATCTTGTAGGAGATGAAGCAGAAGGCGTGATGCAGCGCGAACCACTCGATGTCCTGAGGGTCCTTCTCCAGGTCGGTCCGCAGGCGATTGAGTTCAGCGAGCACTTTCTCGGCTTTGATGGGCATTCGCGCTCCTGATTTGAACCACAGAGACACAGAGGCACAGGGAGAGAAGCAAACGATAGGGAGCCAAGCCGGGCCAGAGCGACGCGCCGGACCAGATCGATCGCTTCGCACGCTTCGCGCCGGCCCCAGTCGATCAATGCCCACCGTCCACATGTCCGGGCATGGTCGTCGCCGCCGCACCCTCCGCGTGCTCCTCATGCACGTGCGCCCGCGACTCCATCTTCGCAATGCCCCAGGCCACCGTCAATCCCAGCACCAGCGCGATCGACAGTTGCACACGATCATGCTGATGGAACTGCAGTTCGGGCAGCAGGTCGCTGAGCGCAATGCACAAAAACGTTCCGGCGGCGAACGCGAGGGCAGTGCTGAGGATCAGCGACTGTGATGGGCCTTCGCCGCTGATGCCGAGCATGAACAACATCGCGCCGATGGGCGTCAGCAGCGCGAACGCGAAGTTGACGAAGTGCCGCATGCCCGGCGAATTGCCGCCTGCCGCCATCAGCGTGCCAAGCGTGAGGGAATCGAAAGGCTTGTGCAGGAAGATGACCAGAAACGTGCCGAGGCCGGCAAGAACCGCCGAGTCGACTTCCCCATTATGGACTGCGGCCACGCTCGCTGCCAGCGCGACGCCGTCGAGCAGGCTATGCAGCGTCAAGCCGACCGCAGCGCCAGTCCAACTCAGCGCGTGCGCGCGATCGTGGGAATGGGGGTGCGCGTGCCCGCATTGTCCTTGCGGATCGCTTGGCGCTTCGTGATGATGAAAGCAGAAGAATCGCTCGATGAAGAACATGACCAGGAACCCCGCGAGCATCCACATCATGATCGGGCCGAGCAGGCTGTGGCCGAGATCGTGCGCGTCGGTGCCATGACCAAACTCTGCATACCTGGCGACGAGTCGCGCCTCAAATGCGTGAGGCAGAAGCAGCAAAGCCGCCACGCCCACCATCACGCCGCTGACGAAACTCAACGCCAGTTCCATGCGCTTGTGCGTGAGCCGCACGACCATCGGAAGCCAGCCGCCGGCCAGTGAGGCCGCGACAATGGCGATGCAATAGAGAATGAGGATGATGATGGGCGACACGTTGGCTGACGATACCGCAATGACGGAGGACGATCCGTGAAGGAGCGCAGGTCGTCGCCGCTTGCGGCTTTGCCGCGCATTGCGCACAGGCTAAGCCGCATGCGGCGGAGGGGATGCCTCGCGGGCGACCCCCGAGTGTCAATCGTCAATCCCGCCCTCGCTGGCCCAGCATCGATTCCAGAGGTATCATCTGGCCGTCCTTTGGGGCAGTAGCTCAATTTGGAGAGCGCCTGAATCGGATTCAGGAGGTTGAGAGTTCGATC
>CAZCGB010000756.1:0-1686 GCA_964498045.1 uncultured Isosphaeraceae bacterium | reverse complement strand
TGGTCGTCGTAAAGGGTTCGGTGCCGATTGACAGCCGCCAGTTGCAGGCCCTGAAGCAGGTCTTCGACGTGTTCGAAGTCCACTCGGCCGCAGCGGCTCGAAAGATGCTCGACGGTTCGGTCGGCGGCGTGGTGGTCTGCGCACCGGGCGAGAACGTCTCGATCGAAGGCGAGCCGCTGCCGACTGCTTCGAGCACGATACTCGAACGCATCGGCGAAGGCGTTGGCGTGGTTGACTCCACGGGCAATGTGCTGTGGACGGATGCACGTTTCAAGGTGTGCGAAGAGCATGTGCGCGGTGAATTCGTGCGCCTCTGTCGAGAAGCCATTGCGATCTTCAACGCGCCAGCCAACGGCGAAGCAGCCCATGCCAATCGCCAAAGCCGTCGATTCAGCTTTGACAGCGGCGGGCAAACCTTTGAGTTGATTGTCTCGCCCGCAACGCTGAACGAGGAGAAGACTCGGGTGGCGACGGCGGTTGGCGTGTTGTGGGAAGTCAGCGGCCGGGCCGCGGCCCAGCGGAAGCTTGACGCCATCGACGCCGCCGGCGCGGAGATGATCCGGCTTGATTCCGGCGTCATCAGCAAGATGAACATGGGCGAGCGCCTGAAGATGCTTGAAGGCAAAATCGTCCACGGCGTGCGTGATGTCCTGCACTTCGACAATTTCGAAGTGCGTTTGATGGACAAGGAAAGCAGCCAGCTCGAACTTGTCATCTCCGTGAACATCGCCCCGCTGAAGATCGGCGAGAAGATTTATGTCGGGACCGAGGGCAACGGCATTTCCGGCATGGTCGCCGCCACCGGCCGCTCGCACATCTGCCCCGATGTCCGCAATGAGCCGCTGTACAAGGACGGCCTGGAGAACGCACGGTCATCGCTGACGGTTCCGCTGCGGCTGGATGACAAGGTCATCGGAACGTTCAACATTGAATCGCCGATCGTCAACGCGTTTGACGACAATGATCGCCGCTTCGCGGAACTCTTCGCACGGTACATCGCGGCGGCGATGAACATTCTCGATCTGCTGGTCGTCGAGCGATATACGTCCAACCAGCAGATGGCCCAGAACGTGGCCGGCGAAGTCGGCGCGCCCCTTGCCGATCTGGCTGAGCAGGTGCGCGTGCTGCGCGAATCGCGTAGCGCCGACCCCGCACTGGCCGCGCAACTCGACGACGTCATCCGCAACATCGACCGCGTGCGCAGCCGGTTGAGCACCTGCACGTCCGGCCCGCGGACCATCCTTGGGGCCGAGCAGGAGATGCGCAAGCAGGAGCCGGACCCGATCGTCGCCGGCCGCCGCATCCTTGTGGCTGATGACGAGCCGAACATCCGCGACACGCTTCACGCGATGCTCACGCAGAAGGGCGCGACGGTGACCAAGTGCTCGACGGGTCTGGAGACCATCGAGGCCTTAGAACGTTCGAAGGACGAGAAGCCGTACGACATCATCATCTCCGACATTCGAATGCCTGATCGCAACGGCTACGAGGTGTATCGCCGGGCGAAGGAAATGGATCCCAACACGCCGGTGATTCTGATGACGGGATTCGGTTATGACCCGCACCATTGCATCGTTCGGGCGTCACAGGAAGGCCTGCAGTCGTTTCTGTTCAAGCCATTCAAGGCGACGCAATTGATGGATGTGCTCAAGAAATCGCTGGCGGCGCGGGTGTGAGCGAGGCGGG
>CAZCGB010000755.1:0-1689 GCA_964498045.1 uncultured Isosphaeraceae bacterium | reverse complement strand
GCCGCGGCCCGGCCCTGTACGTCGCCGGCAACTACATCAGCATCAATGGTCAGGGCATCAGTCATCTATCGAAGTTCGACGGCACGAACTTCACGGCTGTCGGCAGTGGCCCGATCGCCGGCGCTGGCATTCCACTGATCGTCATTGAGCTTGAGACATGGAACGACGGCACGGGGAACGCGCTGTACATCGGCGGACGCTTCAGCAGCGTCGCAGGCGTGCCGGCCAATCGCATCGCTAAGTGGAATGGCACGACCTGGACCGCGCTGGGCACTGGAATCACCGGCACATCCAACGCGAGCACGGCCGTCTATGCCATTGAGCCGTGGAACGACGGCTCGGGGCCATCGCTGTTCGTCGCCGGGCAAGGCATCAACAACGCTGGCGGAGTCACGGTCAGCCGCGTGGCGCGATGGGATGGCACGGCGTGGCATGACGTCGGCGGCGGGCTCAACGGCACGGTTTGGGACCTGAAGGTGTTTGATGACGGTTCAGGCGAAGCACTGTATGCCGTCGGCTTGTTCACGATGATCGTCAACGGCAGCGTGACCGCCAACCGCGTGGCGAAATGGGACGGCGTGTCGTGGACGCCCGTCGGCGGCGGCGCGACGCCTGACAGCGTCTTCTGCGCGCTGCCCTTCAACGATGGTTCGGGCCCCGCGCTGTACATCGGCGGCAGTTTCACCAGCATCGACAGCCAGACCGCCGCGGGATTCGCCCGGTTCGAAGGCTGTGACATCGTGGCGACCCCCGGCGATGTGAACGGCGATGGCGTGGTGAATGTCGCGGACCTTTTGGCGGTCATCACCGCATGGGGAGCCTGCCCGGCCCCGCCGACCGCGTGCCCTGCTGATCTCAACCACTCAGGTTCGGTGGATGTCGCCGACCTCTTGACCGTGATCTCCAACTGGGGCTGAGTTGTCCAAAAGCGCTGCGTGATCGATGATCTGAGCCGCCTGCGGCATGCAAGCGGCTCTTTTTGTTTGGATGATCGAACTCAGCATGATCGATGATGCCAGCACAGCGACAGGGCGTCTGCGCCGACCACGCCGCAGCATTGTCTCGTGCGTGTTGCGTCTGTTTTTTCTGTTGGTGTTGATCGGATTCGCCTTTCGTCTGACCGGCTGCATGGAACAGATGTTTTACCAACCCACCGTCGGACCGACGCCCGTGCCGACCAACCTGCTGGACGCGGAGTTGGTGGAATTCAACTCGCGCGATGGCACGCGGTTGTGCGGCTGGTTCATGCCCGCTCAGGGAACTCTTGCGGGGCACGCGCTTGCTCCCACCATCCTGCACGTGCATGGCAACGCAGGGAACATGAACGATCACGCGTGGTTCACCGAGTATCTGCCGGCGGCCGGATTCAATGTCTTCATCTTCGACTATCGCGGATACGGCCAAAGCCATGGCCACGCCCGCTCGCGCGAGCGATTGATCGACGACACCAACGCCGCGCTCGACTGCGTGCTGGCCCGCAGCGACGTGGACACGAGCCGCATCGGGATGTACGGCCAATCGCTGGGCGGCGCGATCGGACTGAATGTGATGGCCGAGCGGCCGGAGATTCGTGCGGCGGTGATTGAATCGGCGTTCGCCAGCTGGCGCGATGAAGCCGCCAACGTGCTGGGCGGCGAATCCCCCGCATGGTGGGCGCGTGCGCTGGCCTGGACGCTGATCCCCGACGGT
>CAZCGB010000754.1:0-1696 GCA_964498045.1 uncultured Isosphaeraceae bacterium | reverse complement strand
AGAGAATCCATCCCGCCCAGGACGGTCCGGCGACGATCGTGCCGCCGCCCTCCACGAAAGCGAGCATCGCACTGGCTGGAGTCGGTATCAAAGTCATGGTCGAAGTCATTCCTTCATCTCCGACCACGCTTCCGAGTTCAAGGTTTCACGACGGCGATACAGCAGCACGACCAGGCCCAGCGCGAGGGCCGCCTCGGCTGCGGCAACCGTGAGAATGAAGATCACAAACGTCTGACCCGACACATCCAATGAGAAGCGGCTGAAGGCGATCATCGCGATGGCGGCAGCCTGGAACATCAGTTCCGTGCAGAGGAACATGATGATCATGTTGCGGCGGACGAGGAAACCGATCAGTCCAATCACGAACAACGCCGCGCTCACGATGAGGTAATGCGACAGCGAGATCTGCGAGAGCGGCTCGGCTGTGGCGACAATCAGCGAGTTCATCGGCCACCCCCTTGCGGCGACGCCCGCGCATCGGCGGCATCCTCGGAGTGGAAACCCAGCGTGCGCATCCCGGCCGCTTCGCGCACCTCGTCCTCGGCAAGTTCCGTCTGCTTTCGAGCAAGCACCACTGCGCCGAACATGGCCATGAGCAGCACAACGCCGGCCAGTTCGAGACTGACCGGGAACTTCGCCACGAGATCAAGTCCGACGTATTGCACGTTGTTGGGGAGTTTGTCGGCCGGCAACGGCAATCGCGTGTCCGTGGTCTCGCCTTCGCGCCGCACCGTGATGAACGCGCCACTGGGCGTCCACTCAACGGTCGCACCGGGCGTCGGCTTCGCGCCCGGCATGACGCCCTGCACGATCGCTTCGACCTCGCGCGGCATCTGGTTCAGGCCTTCCCATGCCCGTCGCTCTGCCGCAGGGGCGTTCGCGACGGCCAGCTTGGGCACCCCGCCATAACACATGTTGGCCAGCACCGCGAGCAGGATGAACCCCACGCCGCACGCCATGCCGGGCTCGCGGGGATTGACGTCATACTCGGCTTCGCCTTCGGATTGATCAGGATTCGGAGCCTGCTGCGCGAGCATGATCACGAACATGTAGGTGATCAGGATCGCCCCCGCGTACACGATGATCAGGGCGAAGGCGAGGAATTCCGCCTGCAACAGAAGAAAAAGCGCCGCGCTGCTGAGCACCACCAGCACGAAGTACAGCGCCGAATACACTGGCACTTCGTGCGTGATCATCCGCACCGCCGACGCGACAGCGATAAGGCTGAACACGGTGAAGAAAAACTCCGGCCGTGCGGCTCCCTCCGCCAACGCCGGCACGCCGCCCATCACGGCCAGCAGTTTCGGTGCGGAGAGCAGCAACCACGCGAAAACCCCGAGCCCCAGCAGTCCGCCGGCGATGCGCAGGCCGCGCTGCCCCGGCCGCAGTGCCAGATACAAGGCCGCGGCCCCCAACACGCAGGCGAAGTAGAGAAGTTTCGGGTCCATCCGGGGCGTTTTTCCGTTCCCAGCAAAAAGGCGCAAGCAGGCCTGTGGGGGGCAAGATATGAAGGAAACGCCGCTCCCGCAACCACATCGTGCCGGAGTTCACAATCCTGGGTTGGATCGAGGGCGACCCATTCCAGCCGCGCGTCTTCAGGCAGCCAACAATCGTCCGGAGCTCGACTGTGCCGATGAATGCGTTTCGACGTCCGATTCGACCTGACTGAACCCTGATCTTCACCGGGTTCAGTGAA
>CAZCGB010000753.1:0-1702 GCA_964498045.1 uncultured Isosphaeraceae bacterium | reverse complement strand
CCGTCGGCTTGCACTTTTTCAATCCCGCGCCGCTCATGCCGCTGGTGGAGGTGATCGCTGGCGCGAAATCGGATGCGAATTCGATTCGACGCGCGACGTTGATCGCCGAGAGCTGGGGCAAAACGGTGGTGCGGGCCGCCGACGTGCCGGGCTTCATCGTCAACCGCGTCGCCCGGCCGTATTACCTCGAAGCGTTCCGCATCCTTGAGGATCAGTACGCGACGGTCGAGGAAATCGACAAGGCCATGCGTGATCTCGGTCAGTTCCGCATGGGGCCGCTGGAACTGACAGACATGATCGGCCACGACATCAACGCCGCCACGACGCAAAGCGTGTGGGAGCAGTTGGGCAAGCCCGCGCGCCTCGCGCCGAGCAGGACGCAGCAGCAACTCGTCGCCGAAGGCCACTTCGGCCTCAAGACCAAGCGCGGCGTATACGACCACGACGTCGAGCCGCCCAAGCCGGTGATCGAGATTACGCGCAAGCCGCTGCCGCTTGACGGCCGACTGCATGCGGCGGTGGATGAGTTTGTCAGCCGCGCGACGGATCAGATCGGCTCGAACATCGAGAAGTACATCTTCGCGCGGATTCTTGTCTCGATCATCAACGAAGCGGCGTGGGCGCTGACGCAGAAGGTCGCGACCGCCGCCGACATCAACACCGCGCTCAAGCTCGGCACGAATTATCCGAAAGGCCCGCTGGAGTGGGCCGAGGAGATCGGCTACGGCACGTGCGGCACGCTGCTGGATGCGCTGAATGCGACGAGTGGGGGGGCGGACAAGCGCTTCGAGGCGGCGGACATTCTGAAGACGCGCGTGTAATCATGTCCCAGCGTAAGGAAAAGCTCGACGCAGCAATCGCGAAGTTCATGCGGCAGTACCAGCGCAAGAAGTACCCGGGCTGGGATCCAAACGATCGCGGTTACGATCGGGAACTCGAAGAAAAGTTGAAGAGGATGAGTCCGGAGGAACTTGATGAGTTTCTGAACGGGACCGACGAGCCCGAGCAGAAGTAGCGCTCACCCCGCCTTGCGTCGCCACTGCGACTTGCCGTTCGCCGAGACCTCAAGCCGCGTTACCATCAGCAGATCGATGACGTTGAACGCGCCCGACTTGTTGAACAGCACGAGCGTGCGGCCGCGATTGGGGTGCGCCAGAAACTCCGGATGCGGCACATGCAGCCGCGAACCGTCAGCGACGACGATGTCGAACGGCTTGAACGGCCGTGTTTCATGAAGTTCGCGGATGGCGCCGATGGTCATGGCGTGATTCTATACTGTCGCCCTCATGCCGCGCCGCGCCGCCATCATCGCCGCCCTTCGCACGCCCGTCGGCCGTTACGGCGGCGCGCTGAAATCCGTCCGGCCAGATGATCTCGCCGCCCACGTCATCAAGGCGATCATCGAGCGCACGAAGATCGATCCTGCGCTGATCGACGACATCTATCTCGGCGCAGCCAATCAAGCCGGCGAAGACAACCGCAACGTCGCGCGTATGGCCGCGCTGCTCGCCGGTTTGCCCGCGACGGTGCCCGGCGCGACGGTGAATCGGCTGTGCGCCAGCGGACTGGAAGCGATCAACATCGCGGCCCGCATGATCGAAGCGGGGGCGGGTGATGTGTTCATCGCGGGCGGCGTTGAAAGCATGACGCGCGCTCCGTTCGTCTTCGGCAAAACCGAATCCGAATTCGATCGCACGCCGCC
>CAZCGB010000752.1:0-1705 GCA_964498045.1 uncultured Isosphaeraceae bacterium | reverse complement strand
CCGGGATTCGGATTTTGGACTCATGGCGGCGTCGCCCTCCAGATCGGCGCTGGACTTGGAGGTCGATTTTCTGCCCGTCGGGGATTTCGGCTCGATCAGCAAAGATGTCATTTTCTTGGCCATCCGTGGCTGGGCCCGGTCTTTCGGGCGAGTGGTCTTGAGAATCGGCGGATGTCTCACCGGCGGCAAAACGCCCTTGGCGTGGTCAAAAACCGGGCTGTCGATCCTTCCATCAGGTTCCGGTCAACGCATGATGAGAAGTGTAGAGACAAGTGCATTCTTTTTGGGGGTTTAGCCGAAAATCCGCTCACACACATCCGCTGACACGCGCTTTCCCGGATGAAAGAGGCGCGCGGACGAAGCCGGCCACGATTATGGAGCCGGTCCCGGTCGCACGTCTTGGGAGAAAGGCTCCGTTGGGTTGCCCGCCATGTTGACGGGCGAACGGAAAGGCCAATCCCCGCAGCGGAAGGGAACCATCATGCAGCAGATACGCCGACACTTCGCCACCCTCGTGGGGCTGGGAGCTGTCCTTGCCACCACCATCGCCGGATCAACCCGGGCGTGGGCCCAAACCGAACTTGCGACGATCACCGCCAGCGACGCGAGTGCCGGTGACAATTTCGGTCAGAGCGTTGCCGTATCAGGCGATGACGCCATCATCGGCGCGTTTCATCGCGGGCCGTCCAATCGCGGCGCGGCGTACATACTGCATGATTCGGGGAGCGGGTGGATTGAGACGCAGATGCTCACCGGGGCCGTGAACGGCGACCTCTTCGGATCGTCGGTGGCCATTGACGGCGACGTCGCGGTCGTCGGCGCGCCGCTGCATGCGCCGAGCGGCGCGGCGTATGTGTACCGCTGGAACGGCTCGATGTGGACTCTCGAAGCCACGCTTGTTGCGCCTCTCGCAAGCGGTTCGATGGGCGATTCGGTCGCCATCGACGGCAATCGGATCGTCGTGGGCAGCGCAACCAGTCCGACTGGAACCGGCGCAGCATACGTCTACGACTACAGCGGATCATGGTCAGTCGGAACAGCTCTCAGTCCGGGCGTTGGTGTACTGGATAGCACCGACCAGTTCGGCCTTTCGGTCGGGCTCAGCGGCAATTCGATTATTGTCGGGGCTCGACTGGACGACGGCCCGACCAACGCAAACGTTGATAGCGGCGCGGCGTATGTCTTCAGCTTCAGCGGATCGTGGTCTCTGCAGTCCACGTTGCGTGCGACCGACGCCGGCGCAGGTGACAACTTCGGCACGGCCGTCGCGATCGGCGGCAACACTGCCGCCATTGGCTCTCCGCTCGATGATGACCTGGGCTCGAACGCCGGCGCGTTTTACATCTTCGATCGCACCGGATCCTCCTGGGCCCAGTCAGCCAAGCTCACAAGTTCATCTTCTTCACCCGGCGATCAGCTGGGCGGTGCAGTCGCTATTGACGGAAACCGCGCCGTCGCTGGCGCCAAAGTCGGATTTTCCGGCTCGGGCTACGCCGCCATTCACCAACGAATCTCAGGCGTGTGGACCGAAGATCCGTTCAGCGGCGTGGCCCCGATGTTCTCCGGTGCAGCCGATCAATTCGGCACATCAGTCGACATCGATGGCTCTACTGTACTCGGCGGCGCTCCTGGCAATGACGATGTCGCCAGCAATGCCGGCTCCGCGACCTTCTTTGAAGTCAATATCGCGCCCGCAGGCGACACC
>CAZCGB010000751.1:0-1711 GCA_964498045.1 uncultured Isosphaeraceae bacterium | reverse complement strand
ACATCATCCGCGTTCGCCTCGGCGATCTCGCAGATGATCTCCTCGGTTGCGGGATTGATCGTGGCGAAATGCTTGCGCGACTTCGGCGGAACAAATTCGCCGTTGATGAACAGACCGTAGCGGTCCGCGATGTCCACCTTGACGGTCTCGGGCGCTGGTGAGTAGTCCCAGCCCACAGCGCCAGCGGTCTTCGGCGGCGAAACAACATGCGCCACTGGCGTGGCCAGATCCCGCAGTCGCTCGGAAGTCTCGGTGGTCGCGGTGGATGGATCAGTCATGCGTCGCCTCGCCACACAATCCTAACCCGGCCGGGGCCAATGTGCGTGAATCGCCAATGGCTCCGGCGGCGAATGCATGGAGGCCCCCTCTATGGAGTTTCTCATGCGATCAATCGGCTGCCTGTGCGTATCTGTTGCCTCGATCCTTCTGTCCGGCTGCGCCGCTTCGAACCAGGTCTCGAACACCACCGCAGCGGGTGCGCTGGGTGACGGACCGCGCGCCGCCTCCGCCGAATCCGAGCCGCCCAAGTCAATCATCATGACCGAAACCCCGACCACCACCGCGATCGAGGACAACTGGACCATCAAACGCGTCGGCGGCGACATGCACGCAATGACCACCGGTTCCAGCGGCGACTATCGTTTCGAGCGCAGCCGCGTGGATACCGAACTGCCCGAGGATTATCCGGCACCCACGCCGCCCGGCGCGATCGACATCAAGAAGTACCCCGCAGCCCGCCGCGCCGAAGTCACCGGCAGGATGAACGCCGACATGGGCATGAACCTCGGATTCTGGCCGCTGTTCCAGCACATTCAGCGCAACGAGATCGCGATGACCTCGCCCGTTGAGATGGACTATCGTGCGTGGAGCAACACGCGCGGCGAGAATCCCGACGCGTGGACGATGTCATTCCTCTATCGCACTCCCGACATGGGTTCCGTCGGCAGCGACGGCCGCGTGAGGGTGGTGGACACGAAGCCGGTCATCATGCTTTCGATCGGCATGAACGGCCCGTACCGCCTCGCCGCCGTCCGAACCGGACTTGCGAGACTTCAGGAATGGCTGGCGTCGCAGAGCGAATGGGCGGCGGTGGAGGGAGCCGACCCGCGCGCGATGTATTACAACGACCCGAGCGTGCCCGATCGCTTCAAATGGATGGAAGTGCAGATGCCGGTGCGGCGCGTGGCGAAGTGATCGCAGCGCCGCACTCGATCATGCTTCAGAGAAGTCATAGGCCGCGACGTACCCGCCGGACTTCTGCTTGACGATCTGACGGAGAATGTCGTTGGCGAGCGTCGAGGCCCCGAATCGGAACAGGTGCGGGCTCAGCCAGTCGTCGCCAAGCGTTTCCTTGACCATCACCAGGTAGTGCAGGGCCTGCTTGGCGGTGCGGATTCCGCCGGCGGGTTTCATGCCGATGCGCACGCCGGTGGCGAGGAAGTGATCGCGAATCGCTTCAAGCATGACGAGCGTGACGGGCATCGTCGCTGCGGGAGTGACCTTGCCGGTCGAGGTTTTGATGAAGACTTCGCCATCGGTCAGCGGCGGCGCGCCGAGGATGGACGTCACTGCTTCGATGGCGAGATCGCTGGCGCGACGGACGTTGTCGTACGTCTCCAGTTCGCCGGTCTCAAGAATGATCTTCAAGTGAGCCGATCCGCACGCGACCTTCGTCTCGCGAATCTCATGCGCGACTTCGTTGAACCGCCCG
>CAZCGB010000750.1:0-1711 GCA_964498045.1 uncultured Isosphaeraceae bacterium | reverse complement strand
CAAACTTCATCGTGACCAAGCCCAACGCAAGCGCGGATGATGTGCTGAGCCTGCTGGCGCTCGTGAAGAAGCGCGTGTTTGAGAAGCACGGCATCGAGCTGCAGACTGAAATCGCGGTTTGGCGGCGCGGTATGTCCACCTGATCCAGTTCCGTGCGTGCAGATTCCCGAGTGGGGGCGCGGAACGCGGAATGCGTGCCTGATTGATGTCGTTGCCGCCGCCAGCGAGCCAGTGACCTTGCGTCCCGAGTATCATGCCCGGCGATGCCCCGGCTGCTGTATCGCATGATGCTCGTGGACCTGTTGCGCGTGATCGGCCTCACCGCCGCGGTCCTGGTCACCGTCATCGCGTTCGGCGCGACCATCAAGCCGCTGACCAATGACACGCTGCTCGACGCCACGCAGACGCTGAAGTACCTGCTGCTGGCGATTGTGCCGATGCTTCAGTTCGCGCTGCCTTTCGCCGCCGGATTCGGGGCGACCATCGCGCTGCATCGGATGACGGCCGACAACGAGATCCAGGCCATGGCCGTCAGCGGCATCAGTTACCGTCGCATTGTCGCGCCGATCATCGCGCTGGGGCTTGCGTTTCTGGTGCTGATGGTTGGTCTGACGCAGGAGATCATTCCGCGCTTCTGGACACTGATCGAGCGGATGATTTCCGCCGACATCACCAACGTATTTCAGGCGTCAATTCGCCGAGGCGAGCCGTTCAAGCTCGGGGACATGCAGATCTACGCGGACGAAATCATCGTGCAGCGGTCGCCGGAGGGTCCGCAAGGCCCTGAGACGCGCATGTTCCTTCTGAAAGTCGCGGCTGCGGAACTCGACAAGGCCGGACGCGTCATCACCGATGTCACCGCCAACAAGGCCGTGGTGGACGTCTATCGCCGCGAAGGATCAACGCTTCTCAAGCTGGCGATGTATGACACGGTGGCCTACAACTCCGAATCCGGAGATTTGAACCGCGTCGGGGTGATCAGCCCATCGCGCGCCGTGGTGATTCCCGGCGCATTGCGCGACAATCCCAAAGCCAAGAGCCGGCAGGACCTGCTTGCGCTGCGTGAGAATCCCGACGACTACGCGCAGGTGATCGAGGCGAGGCAGAATCTCGCGGATGTGTTGCGCGATACCGAGGCCCGAGACCTGCTCGATACCGACCTGCGCACGCTTCATCGAGTCGAATTGCTCGCGCCGGTTCAGCCGAACGCCGATGGAACGATCCCAACAACGCCATCCAAGCGGAAATTCGTGGTGCAGGCCGACCGGCTGATCGATGGGCGATTCGTGACGCGCGACGGTGAGCGCATCAGAATCACGCAGTCTGAAGGCGACGTCGGCGTGCGCGAGTTCGTGACCGATTCCGCGATGCTTGTGCCCTCGCCCGGCTCCAGCCTTGGAACACCGACATTCGACCTCGTGCTCGGCCGGCTCGAAGTGAAGGATCTTCGTTCGGGCGGTGGCGTGAACCAGCGCGAGAAATCCTCCTTTCCGGGTCTGAGCGTCGCGGGCGTCTCCACCGACGACCTGCTGCGGTTGCCGAGTCCGAAACTGATCGAGCGGGCTGCCGCGCTGCGGGCCGGAGGCGACGGCGTGCGCAATCGCATCATTCGACTGCAGGATGAAGTCGCCCAGCTTCAGCGGGAAATCACCAGCCGCCTGCTGAATCGATATGCGCTTTCGGTCACCGCGCCGCTGCTGCTGATCCTTGG
>CAZCGB010000749.1:0-1719 GCA_964498045.1 uncultured Isosphaeraceae bacterium | reverse complement strand
CTCCTCCGAGCCGTTCATATGATCATCGCGAGTCGCGCATGTTCGACACTCACTGTCACTTGACCTTTCCCGAGTTCGCCGACCGCACTGCGGCAATTCTCGCCGATGCCGCCCAAGTGGGCGTCCGCGGCGCGATCACCATCGCCACCAGCACTGCAGACAGTTTGCGGGTGCGGAATCTCGCTGCAGAGCATCCAGCACTTTGGCACTCGGCGGGGATCCATCCTCTTTACAGCGATGAGCCGCGCGATTGGGAAACGTTGAAACTCGCCGCCTCATCACCCAAATGCGTCGCGTGGGGCGAGCTGGGGCTCGACAACCATTACGCCGAGCCCCCCCACGTCCTGCAACGAGCCGTTCTGAACGAACAATTGGCTCTCATTGATGCGTGCCGCCGTGAGAATCCAACGCTTGATAAGCCGCTGATCCTTCACTGCCGCGAGGCGTTTGATGAGTTGCTGGCTGTGCTGCGTGCTTCGCCTTTTGATCCCGATCGCATGGTGTTTCACTGCTTCACGGGCACGGCCGCAGACGCCCGGAAAGTCCTCGACTTCGGCGCGTGGATCAGCTTCACCGGCGTGGTGACGTTTGCGAACGCCAAGGGTGTGGCTGAGGCGGCGACCATGACGCCCATCGATCGGATGATGGTGGAAACCGATGCGCCATTCCTGACACCCGAGCCTTTTCGCAAGGTGCGGCCGAACGAGCCGAAGCACGTCGTGCATGTCGCCAAACGCATTGCCTTCCTCAGAAGCATGAATGAATTGGAACTCGAACGGGTGCTGGATGGCAACGTCGAGCGGTTTTTTGGCATTCAACTGCCGAAGGTCGGGGAATGTCGCGCGGCTGACGAGACCTGAAGAGGACCTCCCGGGGTGACCTCTCCGAAGTTCGAAAAAATCTTCTGAATGACCACCATCGATTCATCGGATATCGGCGTATTGAGTGGTAGCCGGCATACGTTCGAATGCCGCCGGCGACAGGTGGGACCTGAACATGTGTTCACAACATCGCCGAGCGCAGATCGCCAGGAATCGTCATGCGTTCACCCTGATCGAATTGCTTGCCCTCACAGCGGTGTGCGCCTGTCTGCTGGGGTGGTACATCCGGGCGCTGGATGATGTCGACCTGGCCCGCGAGCTGATGCGCGATGATGACACGATCCGATTCCTGCGCGCCTACGGCGGCTCACCAAGTCCATCGGGTGTGAGCGCACTTGACGCGATCGCAATTTCAGCCGGAGTTATGGAAGAGGCGCATCCGGTTGAATTGCAAAAGGCGGAGTCGTCGACATCACTCCCCGGCGCGCCAACGATCTTGTTCTGGCCGCTGATCAAGCTCAAATGACCCTTCCCGCCCGCACCTGTTCTGACAAGTTCCATGGAAGCACTCATGTGGAAATCTGATTCTCGTGCTGTCGTCGTTCCTGTTGCGCTGATCACCTGTGCGCTGGTCGGGCACACGGCCGGCGCACAAAACCGGCCTGATTTCAACGGCGACCATTACGCGGACCTCGGCGTGGGCGTGCCTGGCGAGGACCTTGGCGGCAAGCAGAATGTCGGCGCGCTCGGACTGCTCTACGGCGGCACCGCGGGCGTCACCGGACTGCACTCGCAGTTGTGGGATCAGGACTCCAACAAGGTCGGCGACAAACCCGAGGCCAACGATGCGTTCGGCAGCGCGATCTCATGGGGCGACTTCGACGGCGTCGTGCGCTTC
>CAZCGB010000748.1:0-1720 GCA_964498045.1 uncultured Isosphaeraceae bacterium | reverse complement strand
GTAGATGGTGGGCTGCGTCTTGTTGAACAGCGCCTTGTGGAAGGCGGAGATCGCCGCGGCGTATGCGCTGTTGGCGTTCTGCCCCGGGCCGAAGACGTTGAAGTAGCGCAGGCTGACGGTGGAGATCGGATAGCAGTGCGCGAAGGCGGTGAGCAGCGCTTCGCCAGCGACCTTGCTCGCCGCATAGGGCGAGCGGCAGTCGGGCTGGTGATCTTCGCGGCTGGGAAGTTTCGGCGAGCCGCCGTACGCCGCGGCGCTGGCGGCGAAGAGCACGCGCGCTTGGGGGGCGCCCGCGTCCTTCGCGGCTTCCAGCACGCGCTCGGTGCCGAGGATGTTCACCGCGGCGCATTTGTGCGGATCGCCCACGCTTTCGGGGACGCTGACCATCGCAGCCTCGTGGAAGACGTGCGTGCAGTCCTTCATCGCGTCGCGCAGTGCATCGTCATCAAGGATCGACGCTTCGACGAACGTGGCGAGCGAGGGGATGTTGTCGCGGAAACCGCCGGAGAGGTCATCGAGGATGACGACGTCGCCGCCGAGGTCGAGCAGACGCCGCGCGATGGCCGAGCCGATGAATCCCGCCCCGCCGGTGATCAGCGAGCGCGTTCCGCGGAAGGCGTGTTCATACGGCTGTTGCATGCATTTCGCAGCATACAGGGAAGTGCGCGATGAACACGCGCAAAGCCCACGGAGTCCCGTCCGTGGGACCGATGTGGTTCGTGCTCGCACCGCGCGCCCGGTCCCAGGGACGGAGTCCCTGGGCCTTGGCTGTCGAATGCCTGTGCCTCGTCCCCGCTACACTGACCGCGCATGGCTGATTCGCCGAAGAAGTTCCAGTCGCCCAAGGGCACGCGCGATTTCTATCCCGCCGATCTCGCCGTGCGCAGGCACATCGAAGACGTCTGGCGGAAGACCTCCATCAACCACGGCTTCGAGGAGATCGACGGGCCGACGTTCGAGCACCTCGATCTGTACACGCACAAGTCCGGGCCGGGCATCGCGTCGGAACTGTTCCAGGTGTTCAGCGGCAAGGACCCGGAGCAGGTCGCGGCCCTGAAGAAGGAGGGGGGGCTGGCTCCGTACGCGCTGCGGCCGGAGTTCACGCCCACGCTGGCGCGAATGGTCGCGGCCAAGGCTCCGGAACTGCCCAGGCCCATCAAGTGGTTCGCGATTCCCAGCCACTTCCGCGCGGAAAGCCCGCAACGCGGCCGGTTGCGCGAGTTCATGCAGTGGAATGTGGATTTCATCGGCGAGGATTCGCCGCGCGCGGATGCGGAGGTGATTGCGACGGCGGTGGATGCTCTGCGCACTCTGGGGCTGCGACCAGATCAGGTGCGTGTCATGTACAGCCACCGCGAAGTCGCCTCGACGATGCTCAGCAAACTTGGCGTGTCCGCTGACCAGATAGCGACGGCGTTTCAATTCTTGGATCAAGCTTCCAAGTTGCCTCCGGAAGCCCGTGCCAAGAGGAGTCACGAACTTGGCCTTCGCGTAAGCCTCTTCGACGACTACATGTCGGCGGCCAGTTCTGCCTTCAGTCCAATGATGGCTGGTGGTCAGCAATTTGAAGTCATGGCTCTGGACAACGCGACAGACGGCGCCATTCTGTTCTTGCTCGAGTTCCGTAGTTGTCTCGAAGAACTTGGCGATGCGGAAAGGTGCTCGATAGATCCTGGCATTGTCCGCGGCCTCGCGTACTACACCGGCACAGTGTTCGAGA
>CAZCGB010000747.1:0-1723 GCA_964498045.1 uncultured Isosphaeraceae bacterium | reverse complement strand
TCGTCGCCGCGCAGAATCGCGTCGCCGATGGCCTTCTTCTCCTTCAAGTCATCTGTTGCGTTGAGGGCCTTGGCGAAGATGCGCGCCATGGAGGTCTTTCCCACGCCACGCGTGCCGCAGAACAGGTATGCGTGCGCGGTGCGGCCGGATTTGATGGCGTTGAGAAGCGTGTGCGCGATCGGCTCCTGACCGATCAGTTCGTCGAAGTCGCGGGAACGGTATCGCCGCGCGAGGACGGTGTAACTGGCCTGCTGCTTGGAATCCGACGCCGATTTTTTCTCGCGAGTAGCCATGCGGACATCCGTGCGCGCCGAGTCTTGTTGCGAAGTTCCGACAGCGTGGAAAGACGGCCAGGACACCGCCGACTCGGACGACGTCGCTTATGGCTGCTGCGGTCAAGCCCTGACCAGGTTCACGAGCCGCCCGCTCGCCGGGCCCGGCCGCCTTTCCTCGCCGCCGCCACTTCTTCAGAAGCCGGCATCTTAGCGATCTGCGCGAAGGTGGTACACTCATGCGTGATGAGCGAGCAGCCATCCACCCAACTGCACATGCAGGAGAGCGTCACAGCGATCGAGCCCACTCGACTCCACTACGCTTCACCCACGGAACGGGCCGAGGCCGATCGTCGGCGCCAGCGACTCGTTCTGCTGGCGATTCGCATGCTGTTTCTGGTGATGCTGGTCACCGTCAGCCTGCTGCCGTTCGTTGGCACAATCACTGAAAATCAGACGGAAGCATCGTTCTGGCTGTATGCCGTGCCGTTCGGCGCGACGTTCATCTTCGGCATCGCGGTCGTGCTGATCGACGCCGCCACTCCAAACAAGCGTCTGGCGACGGTGTTTGCGATGTACGCGGGCATCATCGCCGGGCTGGTTGGCGCGCTGGCTGTTGGCACGATGATCGATCTGGTGGCCAAGTCGTGGGACCTGACGTCGGGTTCTGCACCGGCGTACCTTGGTCTGTTCAAACTCGCCATCGGCATCACACTCTGCTACCTGGCCGTGTCCATCGTCGTCACCACCAAAGACGATTTTCGACTGGCGATCCCGTATGTCGAGTTCTCCAAGCAGGTGCGTGGCGTGCGGCCTCTGCTGCTCGACACCAGCGTGCTCATCGACGGCCGCATCGACGGACTCGGCTCGACGGGCGTGATTGACGCACCGCTCGTGGTCCCCCAATTCGTCATCGATGAACTGCAGACGCTGGCCGACTCGAGCGACAAGTTGAAGCGCGCCAGGGGACGCCGCGGATTGGCGCTCGTGAGCAAGCTGCAAGCCAATCCCTTGGTCGCGGTGTCCATCGACACCGCCAGCGAAATGCCGCGGCGCGGCGTGGATCAGATGCTGGTGCAGATGGCCAGCGAACAGAACCTGCGCATCCTCACCACCGACTACAACCTCAACAAGGTCGCGCAGATCCGTGGTGTGACGGTGCTCAACGTCAACGACGTCGCCAACGCCCTCAAGAGCCAGGCCGTGCCCGGCGAAACGCTCGTCGTCGAAGTCGTCGAGCGCGGCGAGGCGGCCGGCCAGGGCGTCGGATACATGCCTGACGGCACAATGGTGGTCATCGAGGACGCCGCCGACAAGGTTGGTCAGAACGTCACACTGACGGTGACGAACTCGCTGACGACCAGCGCAGGCCGCATGATCTTCGGCACGGCGACCAACGGCTCGGTGGTGGGCAAGGCCATCTCCGCAGATTCAGCAGGCGAGGGCGACAG
>CAZCGB010000746.1:0-1741 GCA_964498045.1 uncultured Isosphaeraceae bacterium | reverse complement strand
GACGAGTCCATCACTGGCTTCGGCGTGCACGCCGTTGATCATGTCATCCGATTGCTGGAGCCGCGCCCGTTCATCGCCGCGCATTTGAACTACATCGACGACCGACACATCGCGGCGCTTGCGAGTTCGCCCGTCACGGTCGCGTACTGTCCGCGCGCCAGCGCGTATTTCGGTCATCGCGATCATCGCTATCGCGAGATGCTTGCAGCAGGCGTCAATGTCGCGCTCGGCACCGACAGCATCCTGTGCCTGGATACGCCCTATCGAATCAGCACGCTGGATGAAATGCGCCTGCTGCGCCGACGCGATGGAACAGATGCGTTCGACCTCTTGCGTATGGCGACGATCAATGGCGCGACAGCGCTTGGCATGCGTCCCTCACTGATGACCCTCGCGCCCGGCGCGAGCGCTGGAATGCTCGCGCTGACGATCGGCACGCCGATCTCGACCGCGCGAGAGGCGCTGGCCGACGCGCTGCACCGAGCCGATCCGCCTCGCTGGGCGCTCGGCCCGATCGATGGAGTCGATGCGTGGCTGCAACCCGATTGACTTCGCCGCTGCCCCGTTTCACGTCGATGAGCGGCGATCCGATCACCGTCGCCCGCCGCCTGCTCGGGCAGCGGCTGGTGCGCGTGATGGATGACGGCACGCGCCTTGCCGGAATCATCGTTGAAGTCGAGGCGTATCTTGGAGCCGAGGACCGCGCAGCACACACCTTCGGCGGCCGTCGAACGCCGCGCAATGAGTCCATGTACCTGCCCGGCGGGCATGCGTACATCTATTTCACCTATGGCATGCATCACTGCATGAATGTCGTGTGCGGCCGCAAAGATGAAGGCGTCGCAGTGCTGATTCGCGCTGTGGAACCGACCGACGGGATCAAGGCGATGTATCGACGGCGGCCGCGGGCGCGGACTGACGCCGATCTCTGCTCCGGCCCTGCAAAGCTTGCGGATGCCATGGAGCTCGATCGCAGGCTTGACGGGACGAATCTGATCACCAGTCCCGTCCTCTTCATCGAGCGAGTGCGCCATCGCCCGTTGCCCGACACGGCTATCGGCATCAGCCCGCGCATCGGGCTGAATCCAAAGCCAAACGCTGCAGGCGATTGGGCAGCAAGGCCGCTTCGGTACTTCATCCGAGGCAATGCCCATGTTTCGCGCAGGACATGACCTTTGCTGCCCTCGATCAATACCCATCATGATGAATCGTGAATCGTCGGCGGGCCTCTAGACCGATATGATTGTCCGGCCCTATTGTTCGCCGTCGTGATCGTTGCCGGTTCGCACTTCGCATCGACCGCCCATGAGCCAACAACAACAGCAGCAGCCGCGTGAACCGAAGGAAGTGGATTGGAAGCGACTGGCCGATTCAGCCGGGCCGTATCCGGTTGAAGCATTCCATTTCGTTCGCGATGGTCTCTCGTATGCCGCGCACCGCGTGCATGATGAAGAGATCGAAAACCTGCCCGAGCAGGATCGTCACATCACCGGTCAGCAGTTGTGCATGGGTCTTCGCGATTTCGCGATCGACCGCTACGGCATGCTCGCCCCGGCGGTGCTCGGCCATTGGAACATCCGCCGCACCGAAGACTTCGGCCGCATTGTTTTCGCGATGGTCGATCACGGCTTGTTGAGCAAGACCAACGACGATTCGCTGGACGACTTCCGCAGCGTGTATGACTTCAGGGAAGCATTCAGCTCGAATGAAGTGGCGATGCGCATCGGCGCGAACTGAACGG
>CAZCGB010000745.1:0-1746 GCA_964498045.1 uncultured Isosphaeraceae bacterium | reverse complement strand
GGTGCGGTCGCCGAAGGCCTTTTCGATGCGCACGCTGGCGACGTCGATCATGGCGACGGTCCACGGGCAGATGCGCGAGCCGAAGCGATCGCCCTCGCGATAGAGCACGCCATCGAGCAGCGCGGCCTTGCTGCTGTGGCCGGCCATGATGCCCTGCAGCGCGACGCGCTCAGGCCGCGTTGCGACCGCGTCCTCATTCTCGTGGGCAGGATTGCAGTCGATGGTGAAACTGTGCGCGGTATCACCGCTGGATGCGATCGCGGCATCGCGCTTGATTGAACCTGACGCGGCTTTCACCACGACAGTTGAATTCGATGGAGACGCAGCGTTCACAATGGTTGCCCCCGATTTTGACTTCGTCGAAGCAGCGGACGTCGCAGTCTTCGGCAAACTGTCGCTCTGGGCTTTCACGATCGTCGGTTGCTGCGCCTGGGCCTGTGCCGTTGCGGGCTTGAACATCGGCGTGCATCCAAGCACCACGAGCAGGATTCCAGCGAACGCGCTTCCTGCTACCGCGGGAATGAGCTTGCTCGGCATGCCGCGCATCGTCATTGCCGTCGGCGAGGACACCACGACGAACTCAGCGGATTCAGGGACGACTTCACAGGGCGAGGGCATGACGGTACTCCGTGGCCTCCGGATCGACACACACAGCGCGCACTCGGCACCAAGCGTCGATTTCACACCCGGGTCTTGCAGCGGCTGCACCAGCCGTCGGCCAGCCAGACCTTCAAGATGTGCGGCTTATCTGGTCTGGAGAAGCACGAACGAACCCATATTCATTGGGGGTTCTCGTACCCGGCGATGCGACTCGCTCTGAATAGGTTGCCTGAAAGGCGTCAACTCACCGAGATGAACTGTTCCAGATAATGAATTGTCTGCTCCTGCACCGCGTGCTCGGCGGTGTTGAGGTCGCCGATCGACACGATTCCCAAGACGTGCCCCGCTTCATCCACCACTGGCAGATGACGCACGCGCCGATTGCGGATGACGAGCCTCATCTCCTCAAGCGTGGTGTGCGGCAGCGCGCAGGCGATGGGTGAGGTCATCACCTCGGACAGCCTGGTCGATTCCGGATCGCGCTTGGCGGCGACGATCCGCCGCAGCACATCGCGCTCGGTAAAGATCCCCAGAAGGCGCCCGTCATCCATCACCAGCACGCTGCCGATGCGGCGATCGTTCATGAGATTTGCGGCGTCGAGGGCGCTGGCATCGGGCGGCAGCCAGGCGATGTCATCGTGTTTCTCTTGAACCAGGTCCAACGCGGTGCACATGGGACAATCCTCCATTTCGGAAGGCGCAAGTTGTGCTCGAAGCGGCGGGGGTGGCCCCTTGCCGACCTCGATGGGCGCGTGTGCCCTGCCATCGAAAACCCACAAAACGAACCAGTCAAACCTCTGTCTCAAAAGATGCGGCGCGAATCAGCCATAGGCAAGAACATGTTCATCTCCGTTTGTTAATCCGTCCGTCACCAGTTGGTTCATGAGCGGTGGACCGACGGCCGATTCAGACGGGTCTTGACATATGATAGGATTTTGATAGGGTAACACATACCGATCAGACTGTTCGCGAGGTTTCCCGTCACCCCCATCAAAAGTGAGCCTGAAATGAGCCTCAATACGACGAGCATGCCGTCAACAGCATCCACAACAACGCTCGCCAATCCGTCTCCCAATCGGGTCGTTGGGAACGATGCGGCGACTTCAGGTCGAGCGTCAGGACTTGGAACAAAGCCTCGCAGCGGCG
>CAZCGB010000744.1:0-1753 GCA_964498045.1 uncultured Isosphaeraceae bacterium | reverse complement strand
CGTTCAACCCCAACCAGGCTGACTGCGACGGCGATGGTCTCGGCGACGCCTGCGAAACCGATCCCGACGCCAACGCCAACGGCGTCCCAGACAACTGCGAAGTCTCCACCCGACTCAATGAAATCCGCATCGACATGCCCGGCAACGACTGCATCGAGTACGTCGAACTCCGAGGCACCCCCGGCGCCTCACTCAACGGCCTTTCGCTCATCGTCATCGGCGACAGCCCCGCGGGCGGCTCGGGCGTCATCGAAAGCGTCACCAACCTCTCCGGCCTCACCATTCCCGTCGATGGCCACTTCCTCCTCGCCGAGTCGCATTACTCGCTCGGCGGAACGCCCGACCTCATCGTCAACGATCCGTCAGCCGACTGCTCCGGCACGCAGTTGAATCTGGAGGACGATGACAACATCACCATCCTGCTGGTGTCGAATTTCACCGGCTTCAACAGCCAGGACCTCGATGCCAACGATGATGGGGTGCTCAACCTCACGCCTTGGAGCAGCGCGCTCGACGGCCTGGGCGTGATCAAGTCCACATCCGTGCCTCTGGCGACCGAGTATGCCTACGCGGTCGCGTTGGGCTTCAGCAACATCGGTCCCAGCGGCGCGACATCGCCCGCGCACGTGTACCGCTGCCTCGGCCCGTCATCGATCTGGACGATGGGCACATTGGCGCTCGGCCCCAACGACACGCCGGGCGCGTTGAACGTCGCATGCGCGTCTGCGCCGTGTCCGGGCGACATCAATGCGTCGGGCGCGGTGAACGTCGCCGACCTGTTGTCGGTGATCAATACCTGGGGCGCGTGCGCCGGCTGCCCGCCGACGCACTGCCCGGCCGACATCGCCCCGCAGCCCAACGGCGACTGCAACATCAATGTGGCAGATCTGCTGATGGTGATCAACACCTGGGGCAACTGCCCGTAATCGAGTGAATTGCGTCCTGATTTGACCGTTCGAGTTCGATGCGCTCCGATCGGCAAGCGTCGGTGTCATCCCCAGTTGGTGATCACGAGCAGGAGATCCGCAACGTTGACCTGACCGTCGCCGTTGGCGTCGCTGGGGCAACCTGTGCACGCACCCCAGTGCGCGAGCACCTGCAGCAGATCAGCGACATTCACCACGCCGTTGCCATCGACATCGCCGCTCGCGCTGTTGGTCGGCAGCGTGACGAACACCACGGCCTCGCCGCTGAACGGCGGGATGAGCGTGCGCGTTCCGCCGCCAGTGATCGTGTTCGCGTGAGTCACCTGACCGTTGCCGGGCCGGAACCATTCGACATTGAACGTGCCCGTTACGCCTGAGAGATTGAGCGTGACGTTGCCTCCGTGGGGGGAATACACGAGATACGAATCGCCGGCATCAGCGAGGCACCACGAAGTGTTGGACAGCGTGGTGCTGGGCACTGCGTTGGCGAGATTCATGCGCAGCGCGAAGTCGCGTGTGAATCCCATCTGCCGGCGAATGTCCAGATCGGGCGCGCAGGATGGCGCGTTGGCGTAGTAGCCGTCCATGTAGATCGGATGCATGCCTCGCGTGAACGTCTTCCAGACCCATGAGCCGTTGCCGCCGCAGCCCCAGAGGTGGTCCGTGTCGTTGATGATGATCTTGCTGCCGCTGTTGGCCGGCGGGTTGTCGCGATAGGCGCCGTTGCTGGCGGCAGTGCCCGGAGAGATCACCTGCGCGTCGGACGACCACTGCTCGCTGTTGCCGGTGGTGCTGGGAAACGTGGTGCTGAACCAGATCAGATGCTG
>CAZCGB010000743.1:0-1753 GCA_964498045.1 uncultured Isosphaeraceae bacterium | reverse complement strand
GCTCCCGCCCGTCCCGCCATCCTTGGCGGTTCGCCCGCCATCACCGTTGATCAGACCGAGGCCAACCGCTGGCCGCTGATCACCGCCGAAGACGAGCAGGCTGTGCTTGCGGTGCTGCGCTCGGGCGCGATCTCGATTCATCCCGAAGTCGAGCACCTCGAAGCCGACTACAAGAAGTGGCTCGGCCTGCCCTACTGCATCGCGCACAACAACGGCACGGGCGCGATCCACGGCGCGATGCACGCGTTTGACATCCAGCCCGGCGATGAAGTCATCGTGCCATCGGCGACGTGGTGGGCGAGCGTCATGCCCATCCTGCACGCCGGTGGCATTCCGGTGTTTGCCGAGACCGAGAACGAGTGCATCGGGCTTGATCCCGAGGATGTGGCGAAGAAGATCACGCCGCGAACAAAGGCGATCATCGTCGTGCACCTGTTCGGCATGCCGACGAAGATGAACGAGATCATGGCGCTCGCCAGGCCGCGAGGCATCAAGGTGCTTGAGGACGCCTCGCACTCGCACGGGGCGACGTATCACGGCAAGTTGACCGGCACGCTGGCCGACGCCGCGGTGTTCAGCATGCAGGCGAACAAGCTCGTGCCGAGTGCCGAGGGCGGCGTGTTCGTCACCGCCGACGCCGCGATGCATGAGAAGGTCATGCGCTACGGCCACTACGAGCGTTTGCTGGGCTTGACCAGCCCGAACAAGCGCTACGCGGCGACGGGCTTCGGCCACAAGTTCCGCATGAGCCCGCTGAGCGCGGCCGTGGCCCGCGTGCAGATGCGGCACCTCAACGAGCGCAATGCGCGGCGGAATGAGAACTGCATCTACCTCTCGGAGAAACTCGAGAAAATCTCCGGCGGTGCGATTCACACGCTGCTCGCCCCCCCGCACGTCCAGCGCGTTTATTTCGAGTTCCTCGTGCGTGTGGATGAATCGCGCATCGGCGTGCCGCTCAAGGATTTCGCCAAGGCTTTGCAGGCCGAGGGCGCGATGGTGGGCGCGCCGCGCTATCCGCTGCTGCATCAGCAGCCGATGTTCACCGATCCTGACAGGCCGTGGGCGAAGATCGCGCGCCTGACTCCGGAGATCGTCGGCCGGCCCCTGCCGACCTACGACCCCATGGCCCTGCCCCGCACCATCGCGGGCAACGCCAGCCTGCTGAAGATGCCGAGTTTCCCCAACATAAAGAGCGGAGTCGACCGTCGTTTGCTCGATCAATATGTGACGGCTTTTGAGAAGGTGCTGGCGCACGCGGCCGAGCTGCCGCGAGGAGCGAAATGACCGACGAGGTCCGCGACAACACGTCCGAAGCCCGCGAGCACCGCGAGAAGGCTCCCAGCGCCGAGGAGATCGAGCGGCGCTTGCGCTCGTGGCCGGTGCTGACAGTGCGGCCGATGGTGTGGGCGGGCATCGGCGTGCTGAGCCTGGCGCGGCGGTTCACCTGGAGCGCGCACTTCGAGTGCGACCTCATGCGCTTCGACGGCCCGCTGATCTTCGCCGCCAATCACCGCAGCCACGCCGACACCGGCGCGATCCTCGACACCATGCCGCCGAAGGTGTGCAAGCGCACCGTGGTCGCCGCCGCGCTGGATGTGTTCGGCCCCGACACGAGCAACGGGCTTCGGCGTCGCCTTTCCAAAGGCGCACTGCAGTTGATCACCGCCGCGGGCTTTCACGCGTTCGCGTTCGATCGCCACGGCCCGGCGCTGCGCTCGGTGCGCACGAGCACGCAGCTCATCAAGAACGGCTG
>CAZCGB010000742.1:0-1764 GCA_964498045.1 uncultured Isosphaeraceae bacterium | reverse complement strand
GCTCAGGTCCTTCTTGATGAGGCCTGCCATGGCGTCGAACACGGCGGCGACCTGCTTGCGCGACAGTTCGGTGCTGGTGGAGATGTCGGTGAAGATCTGGCTCTTGGTGCGGGGCTTGTTGCCGCTCATGGTCTTGGTTGCCATCGTTCGTGAATCCTTTCGTGTGTGGCGATTGGCCGAACACTATCGGCCGTTGCGCGGCAGAATACTGCCGCGAACAGCGGCACACAAGGGCGAAGACCCTAGGAAAATAGGGTTTTTCATCATTTTTGTTCGCCGCGCCCGGGGATTTTGCATGTTTTTGCTCGACTCGCCGCCATTCTGCCGATCAACGGCACCCGCGATGGTGAATCGCATTTCAGCGCCACGCGCGCCGGGCGCACCGCGAATCGCGCGAATTCCTCTTTCGTTTGGTTGACGCGGATGATGCGCACGGCGATGATTGCCGTCCCGCTGGACAGGTGGCCGAGAGGCTGAAGGCGCCGGTTTGCTAAACCGGTAACGGGGGTAACCCCGTTCTCGGGTTCGAATCCCGACCTGTCCGCTTTTCATCGTTTTTCAGTGAGGCTGGATTCGCCGCTTTCATGCGGTGAATCGCCGCGTGCGGCGGGGCGCGCTCGTTGATCAACGCTCCTGCAGACAGGCGTTGCGGTGATCAGTCCGCTCCGGCTTTCGCAGGCGATGGCTGAGTCGTCGCCGCGCGTGCCATCGTTGCGATTCGGTTGGCCGGTCCGCCAAGGGCGTATGTTCGCTGTATGTCGGACATGATGCCTTTGGTGTCGCAACGCATTTGAAGCGTCTCGCCGTCCTTCACGACGAATCGCGGAACCGCCGTCGTTTTCAGAGCCTGGCCGCTTGTCACCGCATCGCGGATCACCAATTGAAAATCGGCGGCACGAAAAAATCCCGGCACAAGCGTGTATTCGCCGACCGGCAGGCGCACTGGGAATCGGCCCGGCATGCGCTCGACGCGTCCGTCCGGGCCAGGAAACAATGGGAAAATAAGGCCGTCAGACCTGATCAGAGTCGCCCCTCCCGAAACCAAGCGTCCATACTCGTTGAGCAGGTCACCGGTATGAGTCATCGTGATGTCGGCCATTCCGTTCGGCCCCGACGCATCGATCGTTCGCACTTCAGGAATCACCACGTCTTCCATGGTCTCCTGCGCGGTCAACGCCAAGGTGATGATGCCGTCTTCCGTGTTCACATAGATTTCGTTGTCTCGACCTTTCGGAACGCCAAGCAATTTGAACATCCCCTGGCGGTCAGTAGAAGGCATGCCTTCGTTTCCGAAACGCGCGGAAACCACGGCATGCAACATCGGTCGAAGCCCTCGGGCATCAACCACGCGGCCGGAGACGCACACGCTTTCCTCCATCTGAAACGTCACCGCGTACGTGCGCACGCCGGGTTGCAGGTTGACCGTCATCTCGGCCCGCTTGGCGCTGATGTACGGGTAGTAGTAACGCGACAACATTTGCGAGAGACGCGTCCGCGTGGCGGATTGCTCGGCCGGCGTGCGAAAATGGTCGGCATAGTTTTCGTGGCGGATTTCAACTGCGACGTCATCCGCCTTCACGTCCAGTTGAATCGTCGCGTTTCCGGCCTCATCAGTCTCCGCCCAGCCGCTCGCCGTTGGTGTGAACGCCACATAGGCGATTCCGGGAATGCCCTGCGAGTCAGGCGTGCGCAACGCAAGCGAGACTGAGATCATCTCTGCCTGTGCAATCACAGCCAGCCACCCAATGACGGCGACGGCGAATG
>CAZCGB010000741.1:0-1765 GCA_964498045.1 uncultured Isosphaeraceae bacterium | reverse complement strand
GCACGAGCAGGCTGCTGGGGGGCGGTTCGGACGCGATGACGTCGATGACGGTGTAGCCCACGCCGCCGCCCGATTCGCCGGTGGGATCGGACATGGTCCAGCGATTGCCCTTGTCGTCGATGATCTTGCCGTTGGGGTCCTGCTTCATGCCCATCTGGCCGGGGTTGGTCTGCGTGACGGCATTGGTGGAGAAGAACACCAGGCGCGTGCCGGGCTTGATCCAGTCGGGCGCGGGCGTCTGGTTCACGCCGGGGATGCGATCGAACAGCACGTTGGGCAGGATCGGCAAATCCTGCATCTGCGGCGGCGAGGGAATCTGCTGGCCGACGGTTTCGCCGGGATGCTCGCGCGGCGGCGCATCTTGCCAGGTCGCCGCGGCGGTTGCGGCGGCGGTGAGCGGCAGGTTCAAGGTCAGCGAAAGGGCGATCAACGAACGGCGCATGCGGAAAATCTCCTTCAATCGAAACTCACCTGAAAAGAGTAGTGCCGCTGCCAGTCGAATCTGAAAAGGACGAGATCGGGCCCAAAGCGGTCATCTGGGCGATTTCCAGTCCGGGCGAATGGTTCAACTGTGGCGAAAAATCGCGGGGAAGATCATTGAAAACCTCGCTCCGGCGGTTACCGTGGAGGCTGTTCCGCATGGGCCCTTCCGGGCCGCTGGGGGACCACGAAACCAGGAGGAATTGGATATGAGAAAGATCACGGTGATCGCCACGATCGCGACCGCTTCCCTTGCCGCCGTGTGCGCCAACGCCGAACGACTGAACATCGAGATCGGCAGCGCCGGTTCGGTGCCTTCATCCGCCTACGCAGCCGCCGCCGCGCAAGCCGGCGTCTGGAACAACTTCATCGGCGGCGCGGTTTCGAGTCCGCTGACGAACACCTCCGGCTTGGCGACCGACGTCACCATCCAGTCCGCAGGCGGCGCGGGCATCTTCACGTCAGCGGACCTCGGCTACACCGGCGACCTCGCCAACCTGCTCAACGACATTCTCGACCAGCCGACCAGCATCACCATCAACAACCTCGATGCCGGCCACTACGACGTGTACACCTACGCCAGCGATCCGGAACTTCCCACGCTCGCCGGCACGATCGTGACCATCAACGGCGTGTCGCGCACCGTCATCGGGCCCGAAGTGATCGGCGGCGTGCTGATCCAGAACGTGCACTACGCCAAGCACGCGGTGAACCTCACCGGCGGGCCGCTGACCATCACGCTCGCCGACGCGCCGGGCGGCAGCGTCTTCTTCGGCGTCAACGGCATCCAGATCGTGCCGCGCAACTGCCCCAGCGACATCGCCCCCGCCGGCGGCGACGGCACGGTCAACGTCGCGGACCTGCTGGCGGTCATCACCGCCTGGGGCCCGTGCCCGCAGCCGCCCGCAAGCTGCCCGAGCGACATCAACTACGACGGCCAGGTGGGCGTGAGCGACCTGCTGAGCGTGATCGGCGCATGGGGATCGTGCGAGTAAGCGATCGAGTAAGCGATGATCAGCACATTCGGTGATGATCGGCGGAGGCGTGCGCGATCGGCGCAGCGCGTCGAGCGCTTGCTTGTCTCGCCTTCGCATATCATCGCCGGTCAATCGTGACTCCTTCTCCCGCCACCTGGTCGCCGACATCCTGGCAGTCGAAGCCCGCGCTGCAGCAGCCGTCGTATGACGATGCCGCCGCGCTGCAGCGCGCGGTGCGCGAGCTCGCCGCCATGCCGCCGCTGGTGACGTCGTGGGAGATCGAATCGCTCAAATCGCAGCTCGCCGAC
>CAZCGB010000740.1:0-1767 GCA_964498045.1 uncultured Isosphaeraceae bacterium | reverse complement strand
GCAGGAGCTGGTGGCGTTGGGATTGTTGAACGCGAAGCCCGAGTGCATGATGCCATCGGTCTTGTAGTCGATGTTTGTGCCGTTGAGATACAGGTACGACTTCGGATCGCAGATCACGCGCACGGTGAACTTCTCGGTGGCGGTCGCCGTGGCGACGCTGCCGCCGGCGTTCTCTTCCGCCGCGTTCACCGGCACGTCGTAGGTGTATTCCCACACCTCGTCGGTGTCCTTCTTGGTCTCGGTGAGGTCGAGGATGTAGTTGAAGCCCGAGCAACCGCCGCCCTTGACGCCGACGCGCAGGAAGACGTTATCGGGATTCAGTTCCTGATCCTTGATGATCTCAGCGATCTTGCGGGCGGCGTATTCGGTGACGATGACGGGCATGTGCGTGTGATCCTCTTGATCAGAACAGTCGCGTGATTCTAGGCAGCGAGCCGGGGCGTCCTCGCCCCGCCGGTCTCCGCGGTTCAGTGTGCCGCCGCTTCAGAGGCGACTTCTTTCAGCAAACCGTTCTTCTTCTGATAATCCTTGATCGCCGTGCGGATGGAGTCCTCGGCCAGCACCGAGCAGTGAATCTTCACCGGCGGCAGCGCGAGCTCCTCGGCGATCTGCGTGTTCTTGATCTGCAGGGCTTCATCAACGGTCTTGCCCTTGATCCATTCTGTCGCGAGGCTGGATGACGCGATGGCCGACCCGCAGCCGAAGCACTTGAACTTGGCGTCCTCGATGCGGCCGGTGTTCTCGTTGACCTTGATGTGGAGCTGCATGACGTCGCCGCATTCGGGCGCGCCGACGATGCCCACGCCGATGTCCTTGCGCTGGGCGACCTCCTTGGAAGCGCCGAACGAGCCAACGTTGCGCGGGTTGTTGTAGTGGTCGATGACTTTGTCGCTGTAGGCCATGGGGAGTTCTCTTTCGTTCTTGTTCAAGCGAGCCGGGCGGTCCTCGGCCCCGGCGTGTCTCAATCGTCGGCGGCGGGGGCGAGGACGCCCCGGCTCGCTCTTGTTTCAGTGCGCCTGCCACTGAATCTTGGTGATGTCGATGCCTTCCTTGTGCAGGTCGTAGAGCGGGCTCATCGAGCGCAGGTGATTCACCGCCTTGGTGATGTTTTCGATGGCGTAGTCCACTTCCGCTTCGGTGCTGAATCGACCGAGGCTCAGTCGCAGGCTTGAGTGCGCCATCTCATCGCCTATGCCCAGGCTCTTGAGGACATACGACGGCTCGAGCGATGCGCTCGTGCATGCCGAACCGCTGGAGCACGCGATGTCGTGGATGCCCATCATCAGGCTCTCGCCTTCGACAAATCCGAAGGAGATGTTCGCCAGTTGCGGCAGCCGACGCTCGGCGTGGCCGTTGACCTGCACCGAATCCATGCGGCTGGTCAGTTCCTTCTCAAGTTTCCGCCGCAGTTTCAGCAGGCGTTCGCGCTCGCCGTCCATTTCCTTCTGGCACAGCTCGCACGCCATGCCGAAGCCGACGATGCCGGGCACGTTGAGCGTGCCCGAGCGCATGCCGCGCTCGTGGCCGCCGCCGTCCATCTGCGCTTCGAGGCGCACGCGCGGGCTCTTGCGCCGCACGTAGAGGGCGCCCACGCCCTTCGGGCCGTAGAACTTGTGCGCCGACATCGACATCAGGTCGACGTGCTGGCGCTCGACGTCGAGCGGGATGCGACCGACCGCCTGCGTCGCGTCGGTGTGGAACAGCACGCCCTTCCGATGGCACAGCTCGCCGATCTTCTCGATCGGGTGCAGCGTGCCGACCTCGTTG
>CAZCGB010000739.1:0-1776 GCA_964498045.1 uncultured Isosphaeraceae bacterium | reverse complement strand
TCGGCGATCAACTCTGAAACGGGCAGCAACATCTCCGGACTAAGTGCTGACTTCACTCTGTCGACGAATTCGTTTGAAGATCGCCAGCGCTTGTCCCGCTGTTGCCTCATGGTGAGTTCAAAGTCATCGCGTCCGACAGATGTCATCGTCCGCGCAACTGTTTCCTGAAATTCATCCGACGCCTCTTCCATCTTTCGGCATATGCCCGCGTAGGACTGCTGATGCACCTGCCACATCGCCTCCACAACGGCGCGATGTTCCTTATCCAAGCCGGGCAGAGCCATGATCGCCGTGTACAGGGCTTCCGGGTCAAGCGGGTCGCGATACACGAGGGGATACGCCATGCGACGGTAATTCATGAGGAATTCAGCCCCCGCCAACGGCGGCAACTGCATCGCGATCCGTGGAGCGAAATCGCGGTTCATCGTGACGATTCTCTTCTGCAGGCGCGCACTCTGCGCAAGGAGCACTTCACACTGTTCTCTGTAATGACGCGCTCGTTCCTTGTGGACAGGCTCTTTAAAATCGCGGTGCTGATCTATCTCGTCGAACAGTACTTGATTCAACAGCACCGCTTGCTGCTGGCATCTCTCGCTGAGCCCATCTCGCACCTGAATCATCAGCGGAGTGACTGCCTCTTGGTACTCGTTCAGGACAGACTCCAATTCCGCCGTGATGGCATAGGCGGGAAGCTCCGCAGTTTCGACAGTCCAGGCAAGGTCGATGCCGGCGGCCGGCAATTCAATGGGTATGCCGTGGCAACGGAAGCGCTCCCGATGAAGCCTCACCTGCGGGACTCGCTCAACCTGCTCCTCCGTCAGGATCGGCAGGATCGCATCGAAGAGCGTCTCATCAACCAATGTGTACTTCTTCGCCAATCTCCCTTGGGCGTCTTCCAACTGTCCGAGCGCGATCACGGAGTCGCGCGTGTAATCGAACATGTCAACCTGCCGCTTGGTCTCATGCGCAAGCCGACGAAGGCTGGCGAGGTCTTTGTTGTCGAGCGCCTGCCAGTCCGCCATGTATTTGAGCCAGAAAGCCTTGACCGATGCGGACTGCTCCGGCGACAATCGCAGGATCGCGGCATATCGACCAACTTCCAATTCGGAGATCGCTGTCGGAAGCGCCAGAACATAACCAGAAGTGACATCATCGACCGGCGCACTCTGCACAGGACTCTTCGTCGAGGACTCCGGTCGTGACTGACTCCATGCCCAAGGGCCGCAGCCAAACGCCGCAATGAGGACAAAGGCGGTGCAAGGCGTTCGAGAAGACGGTGTGTTCGTCATGGAGTGCCCGGTCCCGCAAACGCCGGGCACCATCTGGTCCATGTCGTTGCCGTGACGGCCGATGGACAAGTCGTCGAAGTGGTCTTGATGACCCAACCGCAAGGCGGATCTTGGTCAATGCATTTCGCGTCGCGATAGATGCACGTCGGAGCTGGCGCAACTGCTGGCCAGGCCGTCGGGTTAATGTGCCAGGCCCCGGGGATTACGATTGAAATGACAGGGTCGGTGACGGGGAGCGGATTGCACTGTACATCGTCACAAAACAAGATCGCCATCGGCGGTGTTGCGTTCCAGCAACAACTTTGACCCGGCAGCCGCTCGTAGCACACTTGTGCGTGCGCGTTTGGCGCGAAAGCGATCACGAAGATCAGCACGATCACGATTTGACTCAAACGCCTCATGTCAGGGCCCTTCTCGCGGGAGTGAACGGGTCAATCGAAGTGACGACACCAACTCCAGCGTACCAAGGGGGGGGGACAATTGCCCA
>CAZCGB010000738.1:0-1780 GCA_964498045.1 uncultured Isosphaeraceae bacterium | reverse complement strand
CAACAACATGCAGGTGGTGTATCCGACCACGCCGGCGCAGATCTTTCATGTGCTGCGTCGGCAGATGAAGCGCAACTTCCGCAAGCCGCTCATCGTCATGACCCCCAAGAGCCTGCTGCGCCTTCCCGCCGCGGTGAGCAAGGTCAGCGATCTCTGCGAAGGCCAGTTCCATCGCGTGCTGGATGACGCCTCGGTTCGTGATCCGCAGAAGGTCCGCCGCGTGCTGCTTTGCTCGGGCAAGGTGTATTACGACCTCATCGCGCATCGGGATTCGGTGAAGCGCGATGATGTCGCCATCATCCGCCTCGAGCAGCTGTATCCGTTCCCCGAGCAGCGTCTCAAGGAAGCCTTCGACCGCTACAACCACGTGGAAGAGGCGGTGTGGGTGCAGGAAGAGCCCAAGAACATGGGCGCGTATCGCTTCGCACAGGACATGCTCAAGGAACGACTCGACATCGACGTCTCGTATGTCGGCCGCGAAGCCAAGCCCACGCCGGCCGTTGCATCAGAGAAGATGCACAAGCAGGAGCAGGAGAAGATCATGATCGCCGCGCTGGGTTTGAGCGGCGGCCCGCCGCACGCGCCCAACCCCCGCAACAGTGATCGCGGGCCCATCCGCGCCAAACTCAAGTCCGCGCCGCAGCCTGTCGGCAAGCATGGGGCGTGATCCGAACGAATTCACCACGGAGGTCTCGGAGAGCACTGAGAAGAGATCGGGTGTGTCCGTCAACAGAACTCGTGGTGTGGCAGCGCGGACCCACTCGCCCTACCCTTCTCACCCTTCGTGATCTCCGTGTTCTCTGTGGTAATTACCCCCATGCCCGTCGACATCATCATCCCCAGCCCCGGCGAATCGGTCACCGAAGTCACCCTCGGCAAGTGGCACAAGAACTCCGGCGACTGGGTGAACAAAGATGAACCGCTCGTCGAGATCGAATCCGACAAGGTGACTCTCGAAGTCCCCGCGCCCGAAAGCGGCGTGCTCAACGTCACCGCGCAATCCGGGGCGGAGAAGAAAGTCGGCGACCGCATCGGCTCCGTTGATGCGAGCGCGGCGAAGCCCCAAGCGGCCTCTCCCGCACCTCAAGCCGCAGGCCCCAAGCCTCAAGCCGCCCCCACGTCTCCCGATCATCCCGCGCGCAGCGCCGCCGCAGTCGAGCGCGCCACCGAAGATGCCGCCCGCGCCACCTCCGTCGCACGAAAGATGGCCGCCGACAAGGGCGTTGATCTCGCCGGCGTGCAAGGCACCGGTCCGTCCGGCCGCATCAGCAAGGCCGATGTCCTCGCCGCATCCGCAGCCCCTTCACCGGCCGCTGGTTCCCAATCGGCCAAGGCCATCACGCCTGCCAAGCCCGCCGCCATCACGCCCACTGGCCCCATCCATCGCGAAATCCGTCGCGAGAAGATGACCAAGCTCCGCCAGCGCATCGCCGAGCGTCTGGTGCAGGCCCAGCACAACGCCGCGATGCTCACGACCTTTAACGAGGTCGACTGCGGCGAGATGATGCGCCTGCGCTCGCTGCACAAGGAGGACTTCGAGAAACGCTGGGGCGTCGGCCTGGGCTTCATGTCGTTCTTCGTCAAGGCCGCCGTCAGCGCGCTCCAGAAGTTCCCGCGCGTCAACGCGTACATCGTCTCTGGAGGGGGGGGCGGTGATGAGGTCGAGTATCACGACTTCTGCGACGTCTCCGTCGCCGTCGGCACAGATAAAGGGCTTGTCGTGCCCGTCATCCGCAACGCCGAGTTTATGACCTTCGCCGATGTCGAATCCACGATCAAG
>CAZCGB010000737.1:0-1780 GCA_964498045.1 uncultured Isosphaeraceae bacterium | reverse complement strand
GGAGATGCCGCCAAGCATCGCCGTCAATCGCTCACCGACGTATCCCATGAAGCCGAGCTCGTTCAACTGCCCGCTGAGCGCGAAGAGCACCGCCAGCCAGAGAAACGTCACAAGCGTGCTGCCCTGCAGGTTGATGTCGGCGATCGTCAGCACATTGGTCGCCAGCAGCACGCCCAAGCCGGCGAAGGCAACGGCTGTCACGCTGAGTTTGAGCGGCTCTCCCAGCACCCAGCCGGCCACCATCAGCGCGAAGGTGATCGCGACGATCCACTCATGGCGCGCAAGCGGGCCCATCGTCGTGAGTTCCTTGCGCGCCAGGGCCGGCGCATCGGGCGTGGCCGTCACGCCCGGCGGAAAGAGCTTGATGAGCACGATCGGCAGCAGCACGATCGTGGTGAGCGCGGGAACGCTCGAGGCGAGCAGCCACGAGAAGAAATTGATCTTCACGCCGACCTGTGCAGCGAGCGAGACGCCGATGGGATTGGCCGAGGTGGCGGTGAGCCAGAGCGCTGAAGAAACGCTCAGACTCGCCATGCCGCAGAACATCAGATAGCCGCCCAGTCGTCGCTTGACAGGATCATCTGGCGAGGACCCCGCACTTTGGGCGAGGGAAAGGATGATCGGATACAGCACGCCGCCGCGCGCGGTGTTGCTCGGGAACGCCGGTGCGATGAGCGCGTCGGTGAGGAAGACGCTGTAGGCCAGCCCGAGCGTGGAGTGTCCGAACACGCTCACAACGAGCAGACTGATGCGCCGCCCCAATCCGCACTTCACGACCGAGTTCGCGACAAGAAACGCGACGATCACCAGCAGCACGCTTTGATTCGCGAAACCGGCGAAGGCCTTGGCTGGGTCGACAGTGCGCGTGAGGATGGCCGCCGCCACCGCGAGCACTGACGCTGTCAGAAGCGGAAAGGCGTTGATGATGACCGAGAAGATGGCGGCGGCGAATACCGCGAAAAGCTGCCACGCTTCCTTGGTGAGCCCTGATGGTACAGGTGCGAACCAGATGCCCAGCGCAAGCGCGATGGTGATCACCTGCTTGGTGATCTTGCGAACATCCTGAGAAGCTGCACTCATGGCCCGGCTCCCCGCGCTGGCGCAGGACTGGATGGACTCAACCTCGCCCGGCCCTTGAGATCGACCACGCGTCCGCTCACGCTGCCATCATCAGCTTCAACGACATATTGCCATTGAAACGAGAACTCGCCGGTGATTCCCACCCAGCGTCCGGTTCCGCCCGTGAACGTCCCCGTGATGTGCCTGCCTTCGCCGACCCATTCACCGTTCAAATCGCTGCAGATCGTCTCCCCATGCTCATCAGTCCAGACGCAGCGACCCTGCATTCCGGAACGGCTGTCGGACAAGCCGATCGCCTCCGCCTTGAAGCCAATGGCCGGGCGCTCGGCGCCGGTGAGAAGCAGGGATCCCGTCAGATCGAAAATGGCGGCGTGCTGCCCGGCATTCATATTGAGGATTCGGCGCGTCCCGGACGCAGTCCATGTGCCTTCGAAATCATGCCATTCATCTGCTGCGGTCTGAGCGGGCCACGTTGCAGGCGCGCTCGATTCATCGCACGCGAGGAGCGCCATGCAGAGCAGTGCTGTCGCCGCAGGCACAAATCGAATCATGGGAATCATGCGCATCGTCGCCCGCACCAGAATACAGGAATCGAGCGAGCGTCGGGTTGGATTCGTCACCGAATTGGGAGAAGTGATCGCGATTTCCCGCGCCTGCCACTCCGGGGCACAGGCGTCGGCGTGCCGCTGGTAGACTCTTC
>CAZCGB010000736.1:0-1781 GCA_964498045.1 uncultured Isosphaeraceae bacterium | reverse complement strand
CACGGGGGCTGGCTCGATCGACGGCGCGGGTTCCGCGGCGATCAGCGCGAGGCCATCGCGAAACTGCTGCGACTGCTCGCCCCGCCACCAGTCATGGAACGCCGCCACCAGTTGCGCGCAGTGTGATTCAAAGCGGTCCGCGAATCGTTCAATCGCCGGCGCGAGCGCAGAATGCACGACGTCTCCGCTGGCCGCGGCGTCGCCGAGGACTTCA
Source organism: uncultured Isosphaeraceae bacterium (assembly GCA_964498045.1). Classification (GTDB taxonomy): domain Bacteria; phylum Planctomycetota; class Phycisphaerae; order Phycisphaerales; family SM1A02; genus DATKJG01. Next base: position 1,567 of record CAZCGB010000736.1, on the reverse strand, counting down.
TCAAAAGCCGCGGCGTATCGAGCCAGCCGTTCTGCGACTTCATGGGCGTCGTTCACCGCGCCCAGCCGCTCCTGCAGATCGACCAGCGTCGCGCTGAGGCCGACGAGCGTGGGAGCCTGCGTGCTGGCCGCGCCGAAGATCTCGATCGCGTAGCGCAGGCGCTTGCAGCACAATCGGAGATTGTGCAGCTGCTCTCGGGTTGACAACTCGCCCAAGGCCGCGTCGCGCACCTTGCCGGCCAGCGAGCGCAAGGCGTCTTCGCCGGCGACTTCCATCGACGCCGCGGGAGACGGCCGGCCATTCACAGGCGCGGTCATGGCCGGCGCTGGATCATCGGCTCGTCGGAACCAGCGGCTGCCGCGCTCGCCGAGACAGCGGCGGATCGAGTCGCGCTTCGCCAGACGGTGCAGGCTCCGCATCGCCTGTCGGCGATCGTGCTGCAGCATCATGAGCGCGGCTTCCAGGGCCATGCGCACCTCGCCGACGGAGTCCACGATCAACGGCGTCAACATGCCCCGATGCACATCGCACATGCGCACCAGGCCGGCCGCGGTGCGGATCTGACGCAGCGACTTGTTCACCGCACGGCGACGCTCGCGCCGCAGCCAGGGCTTGAACGACAGCAGCGCCGACTGCGCCCGCCTTGTCGCCACGCGAAGTTGATGCACATGTTCGTCGCCGTCGGCGCCGGTCTTGGCCATGGCCTTGAGAATGGATGCGGTCGAGCCAATGCGGCGATCAAGCACATGCTGCGCGGCATCAGCCACGGACACCTGAGCGTCCAATCGGGTGATCCACTTCTCGGGCAGCTGCTGGGCGGCTTGCACTGGCGACGCAGGGCTGGTCATGGGCTTGGTCTCGATCAACGCGTGCGGTCGCCACCATCGTAACCGAAGTTGGATACATCAAACCGGATCGTGGGAAGCAACACAATCCTGACGCCGCCGATTGTCCTGGCAATGCGCCATACGACAAACGCGTTCAAATCCCTGCCCTTGCAAGGCGAAAGCACAGGCGAAAACGCTTCTGCCAAACATCTTCAATGTTGTACACTGCGTTCCACCTTGCTCGCCCAAACCACGCATATCTCGCTTCTGGAGAGGATGTCCGACGGCCGCGATCCCGTCGCGTGGAACGAGTTCGTCACGCGCTACGGCGACCTCATCCGCAACTTCGCCCGCCGGCAGAACGTGCAGCAGGCCGATTTCGACGACGTGCTGCAGGACGTGCTCATGGCCCTGACCAAGGCCATGCCCGGCTTTGAATACGACCCGCGCAAGGGCAAATTCCGTTCCTACCTCAAGACCGTGACGGTGCATGCGATTTATGCACGATCTCGTCAGAAACGCGGCGAGGTGGCACTAGAAGATGTGAAGACCTTCGCCGACGCCGCTGCGGCCGACGCGTCGATCGATGGCGTTTGGGACGAGCAATGGCGTCAATACCACCTCAAGCAGGCGATGCGCGTGATCGAGTCGGAGTTCAACGACGCCGATGTCGCCGCGTTTCGGCAGTATGGCGTGGCGGGCCGGCCGGCGGGGGAAGTCGCCGGCGAACTGGGCGTCAG
>CAZCGB010000735.1:0-1787 GCA_964498045.1 uncultured Isosphaeraceae bacterium | reverse complement strand
AACCGCACCTGCACGCCATGCTCGCTGCAGACGACGAACTCGACCGGCACCTGAATGCCGGCGCGCTCGTGCTGTCGTACGGTCAATCCACTGGTCTTGGTCACGATTGATCCACCGTGAAGCGTCGGCTGAATGGCCGACGCGCGTTGCGCGCGAGGTCCAGGCGCGCAACTCTGAAACGGCCGCGAAAGCGTGGCGGCTGACAAGACGCATCGGCAGGTTGCCGCACCACCTCAAGCGGTCCCTTTGGAAGATCGCGGATTGCCCAAACGTTATCGGTCGCAAAAGCATGACGAGACGCGCCGTTGGCGCGTCTCGTTGAATGCCGCTGACCGATCCGCCCGCCTCTCGGTGTTCTCACTCGACGTCGATCACCACGTACCGCCGGAGCCGGGCGACTTCCTTGGCGTCCACGTACTTCCCAATCTCCTTGTCAAACTGCTCCATGCTCTTGTACGGCCGGTATTCCTTGAATTCGCGCAGCATCTTCGGGCCGAGGCCGGGGATGGAAAGAATGTCCTCATCGCTGGCGGTGTTCAGGTTGATCGGAATGAAGCAGTATTGCGCCAACCGGGCGACTTCGTCGGCGCCGACGTACTTGCCGATCTCCTTGTCGAACTGCGCCCAGGACTTCCACGGCCGATACTCGTCAAATTCGTGCGCCATCTTCTTGCCCGCGCCAGGTATCAGCATGATCTCCTCTTTCGTCGCCGTGTTGAGATTGATGTGCACGAACGCCTTGGCGTAGAACGCGCCCACCTGTTCAGCTGTCAGTTTCTGCTCCACCAGCAGTTTGTTGAGGTCTGCCGGGCTGGCGAACGGCCGCTTGTCCATCACCGCCTTGGCAATTTCAGCATTCATGTGCGGGAGAGCAAGCAAGTCCTTCTCGTTGATGGTGTTGACATCGACCACACCTTGCGACTTGGCGATTTGCGCATGCGCGCACGCGCTCGGCAGACAACCACAGGCTACCGCGACGACAACCAATGCAGAACGCAGACTCCGAATGAGCATGTTCTTCTCCAGGATCGAGTGCATCGAAACTCAGGACTTCTGTGCCGCAATCCGCAGAAGTGGATGGCGACACGACCACGACAGGCCGACTAGACCCAATTGTACAAACGCCAGCGGCGCGAGTGCGGGCGGAGCCTTCGCACGCAAAGCCCTCCACACCAGTTCTCCCGTGCCGAGGCCGGGGTCGATGTCTCGCTGGAAGGCTTTACTCCCTTGAATGTGCAGGCATGCACCGATTCCGCCGCACACGATGAAAAGCAGCATGACCACCTGCAACATCCGCACGGTGGCCGGACTGCGTGTCACCGCATGGGCCGCGAGCGCCGAAAACCCCAAGCCGAGCATGCAGAGCGGAATCCATTGCGTAGCGGACTCGACGTGATCGAGCAGCAACAGGTCCGCGGTGACGCCGCACATGCCCAGCAGCACTGTCGCAATGAGCAGGCGGCGAACGGCGCGCTCAGCCAAAGCGGCTGGCGACGCATCGGCAGAAATGTTCGACATCACCACATCCTATCGAATGCGTCGCGACCAATGAACAAGGCACGCGCCGGAGCGCGTGCCTTGCGTGATTCACTGAATGAGAACCTGCAGCCGGTCGATTCACACATCCTTGTCGCGATGCTGCATCTGGGCCTTCAATCGCGCAAGGATGGATGAGTGCATCTGGCTGACGCGCGATTCGGAAAGGTCGAGCGTCATACCGATCTCCTTCATTGTCATCTCCTCGTAGTAATAGAGGATGACGATCAGCCGCTCGGCCCGCGACAGGC
>CAZCGB010000734.1:0-1792 GCA_964498045.1 uncultured Isosphaeraceae bacterium | reverse complement strand
CCTACACGATCGTCGCCACCAACGCGCCCGGGTCGGCGACCGCGACGGCCACCCTCACCGTGACGGTGCCGCTGCCCTCACCGACCGCCTCGCTGACGGTTTCGCCGGCCAACATCACCGCCGGCGCGGCTGGCGCGTCAGCCGACCTGCTCACCGACCTCAAGAGCGGCTACCTGCTGGGCGCGAACCCGCGCAAGCAGTTCATCGCGCAGTTCTGCGGCATCTTCACCGGCACGATCGTGACGGTGCTGGCGTTCAACCTGCTGGTGCCCAACGCCGCGGCGCTGGGCACCGAGCAGTTCCCCGCGCCGGCCGCCCAGACCTGGCGCGGCGTGGCTGAGGCAATGAGCCACATGGAAGAAGGACTCTTCAAGTCGCTGGGGCCGATCAAGACATGGGCGATCATCATCGGCGGCCTGGTCGGAATCATCCTGCCCGTGCTGACCATGGCCATGCCCAAGCACCTCAAGCACTGGATTCCCTCGGCCGCGGGAGTCGGCCTGGCGTTCGTGTTCCAGTGGTACTACGCCTGGTTGTTCTTCGCTGGCGCGGTGCTTGGGTACATCTTCGAGAAGAAGTTCCCCAAGGCCTCGAAGGAGTTCACTTTCCCGGTCGCATCGGGCATCATCGCCGGCGACGCGCTCATGGGCGTCGCGCTGATCTTCTGGGAGAACGGCCCGGAGATGCTCAAGAAGATCGCCGAATCCTTCGGGCTTTGACGCGCCGCGGCAGCATGATTACCCACCGATCGCCGACATCGTCCGTGCAGGCTGCGCGAACGTTGTCGAGCCGATGCCGTGGCCGGCCTGCTTGGTCCAAACTGCGTTGATGATGAACTCGCGCAGGTCGGCGTCGGTTGACTTCCCATCGCGCAGCAGCGGACGGATGTCCCACTCGCTGAGGCTGAACAGGCAGGGGCGAATCTTGCCGTCGGCGGTGATGCGCAGGCGGCTGCACGCGCCGCAGAACGGGCGGCTGACCGGGGCGATGATGCCGATGCGCGGCTCGTTGATGTCGCTTTCAGCATGACGCCCACGGATTGCGATCCGTGGGCGTCGAGCGTCAGCAAACGCGAAATTCATTGATGTGCTCGACGGATCGTCTTCCTGGACGGCGATGAGTTCATGCCGCTCGCGAATCTTTGTGAGCATCTCATCCGCGCTGACCACTCGCGCGCGATCCCACGCATGCGATGAATCCAGCGGCATGAACTCGATCAGGCGCATGTCGATTCCGTGTTCGACCGCGAAGTCGGCGAAGTCGGCCACCTCGTCATCGTTCACGCCGCGCATGATCACCGCGTTGACCTTGATCGGATGGAAACCCGCTTCGCGCGCCAGTCGAATGGCGTTGATCACGCCCGTCGGCGTCGAGTCGGTGCGCGTGATGGCCTTGACGCGCTCCGGCCGGAGGCTGTCGAGGCTGAAGGTCACGCGCCGCAGCCCGTCGCGCCGCCACTGCGCCAGCGGCATCTTGCCGAACAGCGAGCCGTTGGTCGTGATCGCGACGTCGGAGATGCTCAGCCGGCCGACTTCGCGCACCAAGTCATTCAACTTCGGATACAGGGTCGGTTCGCCGCCGGTGATGCGCAATTTGCTGATGCCCAGCGTCATGCACACGCGTACCAGACGCAGGTACTCATCGAGCGAGAGCAGCAGCTGCTTGGGCATGTACCTGAAGTCGGGGTCCATGCAGTACACGCAGCGGAAATTGCAGCGGTCGGTGACCGACAGGCGCAGGTCGCGGATGCGCCGGCCGTGCGAGTCGATCAGATGATCGATCCCTCCTGCGC
>CAZCGB010000733.1:0-1796 GCA_964498045.1 uncultured Isosphaeraceae bacterium | reverse complement strand
ATGAGTCGTGCGTCCACATCGAGTGCGTCGCGACCAGCCATTGCACACCGTCGCTGCGCACGCGCGGCAGGCCGTTGAAGTAGCCGCCCGCAAGCGCGACGCCGGTCGCGCCGTCCTGCCTCGCGCCGGTCGGGCCGTCGATGCGGTTGGCCCAGAGATCGATGAACTGCGGATACGTGGCGAAGCGCGTGCAGGCGATGAGGAAATCCTCGCCCAGCGCTTCGATCGCCGGAACCATGCCGGGCATGACCGGCGTCGGCGCATCGACGAAGGATCCGTTGGGGTTCATGCGCCGCATCATGACCTGGTTGGTGTTGGCCCCGCCGGAGCCGCCGTCCCAGGTGATCATGAACAATGAACCGTTCCACGCGATGCCGCAACTGCCGATGGCGGGAGCCTGCGCGACTTCGATGGGCGGTGATGATGTCGGCATGCCCGTCGCATCAAGCAACTGCACCATCACGCAATCGTCGTTGGCGACTTCGCTGACATAGGCGACCGCGAATGTGCCGGCGGATCCCTGCGAGAAGTCGGCGTTGCGCTGATTGCGCGTGCTGGTTGAAAGGCACTGCTCCGCACCCGCGACGTTGCCGGCGGACACGGGCAACGCAAAGCAATTGCTGTCGCTTCCCAGCGCGGATCGGTAGTCCATCCAGCCGAACAGCACGCCGCCGCCGGGTCGAGGCGCAATCTGCGTGCTGTAGAGACTGTTCACGCTTCCGGCGACCGTGATCGGCAGCGCCACGCCGCCCACCGGGTCCATCAGCGCGCCTGCGGCGTTGATGCGCATCGTCCACGCGAGATTCGAAACGCTCCGCGCCAGCCACCAGTTCGTGCCGTCGTGTTCCAGCGAAGCCTCGCCCGCGAAGTTCGGGACCAGCAACGTGCCCGCGGGATTCAGCAGCGTGCCCGTGGCCGTCATGCGCGAGCCGACGAGGTTGACGAAGTCGGCGATCCACGCGACGTAATACTCGTTGCCGTTGCCCGCGACCTCCTGCACGTTGGGCGGAAGATTGAACGATGGCGCGAGCGGCTGGAGATTCGTGCCGATGCGCCGCGCCTTCAGTTGCGCGCCGTTGTTCCAGTCGGGCCCGACGACTGCATACTCGCCGTTGGCAACAATGACCTTCAACGGACCATAGACCCAGTCGTTGAGCATGACCGGGGCGGGATCGATGAGGTGGCCGTCGCCTGCAATGCGCTGGCCGGCAAGATACGTGCCGTACCCGTCGTTGTGATAGACGCATCGCGCCACCAGCCACTGGCCGCCCTGGCCTGCGACAGTGAGACCGATGGTGCTGGGCGAGAACAGATCGGGTGGAAACGACAGCGGCGTGGCATCGAGCGTGAAACCCTGCGATGAGACTCGCACGGCGCGAATGAACGTGTCGTAGTAGCCGCCCGATGGATCCTGTGATTCGTACAGCACAAGCCAGTTCTCGCCGTTCCACGCAACGGTAGGCCGCTGCTGATAGCCCATGCCGCCGGCGATGAGAAACGGGACTGCGTCGATGGGAACGCCGTCGCTGTTCAGGCGGATGCCGAAGACATCGGCATCGCTTTGAACGGTCTGGCTGCCGGAACTGCGCGCTCGGAAATCGGTCCATGCGACGAGGAACTGGTTGCCGCCTCTCGCGATGGAAACGTCCTGCTGGGAGTTGGCGGCGGGGCCGACTGCGGAATCGCCGGGCAACAGGCCAAGGTCGGCGACTGACGGCGTTTGTGCGCGAGCCGACTGGGCGAACGATGAGGAGATGAGCAACAACGACACGGCTGTAGCGCGCATATCAAACTCC
>CAZCGB010000732.1:0-1798 GCA_964498045.1 uncultured Isosphaeraceae bacterium | reverse complement strand
CGCTGCACCAGGTAGTCGTTGACCGTGACGACATGGATCTGCTTGCCTTCCAGCGCCGCGAGATAGCATGCGAGCGGGCCGACGATGGTCTTGCCTTCGCCCGTGCGCATCTCGGCAATGCGGCCTTCATACAACACCAGCGCGCCGATGATCTGCACGTCGAACGGCCGGGCCCGGAACGGCGGCTTTGATTGCGGATACAGCTCTCGGACCGCTTCGTAGATCTCGTTGGGAATGTCCATCCACATCCACGCCGGCACAGGCTTCTCGTGCCCGATCAGATCGCCTGTCGGTTCACGCGGCGGAGCGCTGTCCATCTCGTTGCGCACGCGTTCATACGTCGCCCGCACATCGCCAGGCAGCTTTGAGGAATCGAACTCCAGCGCGGGATTGAAGATATTGCGGATGCCGACCGCCCGATCCATAGCCTCGCGCGCCACGGCAAAGACCTCGGGAACCATGTCAACCGCCTTGGCGCCAGCGGCGACGCGCTTGCGGTATTCGGCCGTTTTCTCGCGGATCTGCGCGTCGGTGAGCGCACGAGCGTCGCCCTCGCGGGCTGAGACCTGCGCGACGATGCGAAGCAGGCGCTTGACCATGCGGTCGTTGCGCGTGCCGAAGATCTTCTTGCCAAGGGAACCGATGACGGGAAAAGCCATGTGTGTGCTCGATGACGGACGGGTGAGTGCTGGTGAAGGGCGCGAGCCCGGCGGACTCGAAGCGCCAAAGTGGATGTCGGGTGACTGATGCCGAAGGAATGCGGAATGCCGAATGCGCACGAAGCGCACGATGAGCGGATGGCCGCGCTGACAAACGTCGCGACCTCGCCACGGCAGGCATCGATTGGAGAGCGATGATGATCAGCGTCGCGCATCGGACGACATCCGATGCGTACGCACATCGCCTGACACCTGCCAGGTCAACACACCGGAGGCGGCAGGTCCAGGATGGGTTCACACAGCACAAGCAGCGGCGAAGGCGCAGCCGCGGCCCGTGTGCGATTATTCGACGTTCCCGAGTCAGCAACCACGTGCATCGCCGGCCAGCGAGCGGGAAACGCCTGCGTGAGGCGGTGGCCATCCACCAACTGCCGCGCGGCCGCAGCAACCGCAGCCACCGCGGCACGGACCTTCGCGCCCTCGTTGATGGTCTGCCGCACCTCACCCGAACCCGTTGGCGAGCCCGCCGCGGACGTGGTCATCATCGCCGCGACCGCGACCAGCGCGACCAACGCACCGGCCGTTGAGGCCAGGGCGGTGGGTGACGATCGGGTTCGCGGGTTCCTGGTCATGGCTGATCGGATTCAGAACAAGCAATAAGTATCGTCCACGAACGCGATCCGGACAAGCGCAATTCCACAGATCGTCTCCGCGCGCTGAACGAGGCCGCAATCCACGTGATTTCATGCAAACGCTGGCCAGGCGACCTATGCCAAAGATTGCCCGACAATTGAGTCGTGGCGCGAAGTACACAGCCAATCGCCGACGAGGGCTGGGCACGCATGCCAATGTGGCAGACTATCTCGCCTTTCGACGCGATGAGGTCTTTGATGCCCGCGCAGACTTGGCCTTCTTCGTCGTCGCCTTCGCGCGGCGCTTGACGGGCGCATCATTTCGTTTGTCGTACGCCGCATGCACTGCCTTCACCGCGGCGGCCGTCAGCGCCGCGGCCACGGCCGCGCCGGTGATTCGCTTCGCAGTGGACTTCCCTTTGCGCGGTGCGATCTGCGCGCGACTCACTTCCGCGGCGTCCGGTTTCACGATCTCCGCATTAATGATCTCGTCACCTTCATCAGCTG
>CAZCGB010000731.1:0-1800 GCA_964498045.1 uncultured Isosphaeraceae bacterium | reverse complement strand
GACCGCGTGGAGATCGCCGAGTGCCGGCCGATCTCCAAGACCAAGTCGTGGACGCTTTTGCGCGTGGTCGAGGCGGCGATTCGCGACGAGGAATGATCGGGTGACGGCTCGTCGGCAGACGGCAGTGAACAGCACGCACGTACGGTGAAACCATGATTCAGAAACAATCCAGACTCGAAGTGGCCGACAACTCCGGCGCCAAGGAAGTCGCGATGATCGGCGTCCTCGGCGGCTCAACGGGTCGCGGCCGCTTCACACGCCGGACCATGTCCGTCGGCGACAAGATCGTCTGTGCGGTGAAGAAGGCGATCCCGCACTCGGACATCAAGCAGGGCGACAAGGTCAAGGCCGTCATCGTCCGCACCAAGTATCCCGTCAAGCGTCCCGACGGTTCGTATGTCCGCTTCGATTCCAACGCCTGCGTGCTGATCGCCGACGACGGCAATCCGCGCGGCACGCGCATCTTCGGGGCGGTCGCCCGCGAACTGCGCGAGAAGAACTACATGAAGATCGTTTCCCTCGCCACGGAGGTTGTGTAAGCATGCCGCGTCACGTCAAAAAGGGCGACATGGTGATGGTGCTCTCGGGCAACGAGCGCGGCGCGACCGGAACGGTCCTGCGCGTCGTCACCAAGACCGATCGCGTGGTTGTGCAGGGCGTGAACATCCGCGCCAAGCACATCAAGCCCACCCAGGCCGCGCCGCAGGGCGGAATCGTCCGCCGCGAAATGCCCATCCACATCTCCAAGGTGAGCCCGGTGGTGGACGGCAAGCCCACGCGCGTCCGCTTCAGTACCGACAAGAGCGGCGTCAAGTCGCGCGTCGCGGTGAAGGGCGGCAAGGCGCTGCACGCATTCCAGACCAAGACCAAGTAAGCGACTTCGCCAGGTAATACGCACGAGCATCACGCACGCGGAACTCCAGACATGGCCGAGCAGAAGCAAGAAAAGAAGGAACGCAAGCCCAAGACGCAGGTGGCCAAGCCCGCCGTGGTTGAGAACGCCCAACCCGAGGGCCCGCTGCCCACGCCGCGCCTGCAGAAGATGTTCAAGGAAGTCGTGTTGCCCAAGGTGATGCAGGAGTTCAAGATCACCAACGTCAACGCCGCGCCGAAGATCGCGAAGGTGATCATCAACGTCGGCGTTGGCAAGCAGCTCGAGAACCAGAAGCTCAAGCCGGAGATCCGCGACACGGTCATTTCCACTCTGACCACGATCGGCGGCCAGAAGCCGGTGATGATCATCGCCAGGAAGTCAGTGGCGAACTTCAAGGTTCGCGAAGGCGCGCCGTCGGCGTTCATGGTGACGCTTCGCCGCCATCGCATGTGGTCGTTCCTGGATCGCCTCATGAATCTCGCGATCCCCCGCATCAAGGACGTCCGCGGCGTGAAGGACACGGCGTTCGACGCCGCCGGAAGCTACGGCCTGGGATTGACCGAGCAGGCGGTGTGGCCCGAGATCAACATGGCCGCCGTCAGCCATACGCACGGCATGAACGTCAACATCATCTTCGAGAACTCGAACCCGAAGATCAGCCGCTTCCTTCTCGCCGAGCTCGGCATGCCGTTCGTGCGGCCGGAGAAGTAAGCACTCAGCGGTCGGCACCCAGCACCCAGCACCCAGCACACAACACTCGGAACCTCACCACATGGCCAGTAAACGTGTCTTTGCCCGGATGAACGAAAAGCGCAAGTTCTCGACCCGCAAGCGCAATCGGTGCCAGCTGACCGGTCGTTCGCGCGGCGTGTACCGGAAGTTAGGCATCTGCCGGATCTTGCTGCGCGAGCTCGCGCTGCAGGGCA
>CAZCGB010000730.1:0-1800 GCA_964498045.1 uncultured Isosphaeraceae bacterium | reverse complement strand
ACGTAACGACCATTGGGGCTGATCGCCAGAGCCTGCGTGGGTGATGACGCGCCCATTGGGCCGTCGGGGGCCTGAATGACCGCCGCGACCTCGTACCGGCAGGCGACCTGTCCATGTGCGGCGTGCGGCGCAGCCAGCAGCGCAGCCGCAACGACAGCCAGCATCGTGGTCAGCGCGGTCGGGTTGCAGAAGCACGAGCGAATCACGATGTGGCAGCCTCCAGGCGACGGCGTTTCCTTCGCTCATTATCCATGGAAGCGCGCGGCACAAACAGGGCCTTTCCGTGATTTGCCGCAGAAATCGCCAATCCTGGCGCTGGGGAGCGCGCGATGTCGCCTGATGAGCTGACAGGTCTCGCCGCGGCGGCAAGCCCTGTCCACATCGACATCATCGACAGGAGCGCCCGCAGTGCAGTCCACCCCCCTCGCAACCACCACAGCCAACACGCGAACCCTTGCCGGCAGCCGCCCGCTGCGCGTCAGCACCTTCTGCGCGCTGTATTTCGCGCAGGGCGTGCCCAGCGGGTTCGTGAACATCGCGCTCGCCGCACTCTTGAGCCAGCGCGGGGCCTCGCCCGTGCAGGTCGGCGGCATCCTCGCGCTCGCGACCCTGCCGTGGACGTTCAAGATCTTCTGGGGTCCGATCATCGACAGTTACACGCTGCCCGCGTTCGGCCGCCGCCGTCCGTGGATCATCTTCGCCGAACTGATGATGGCCCTGACGCTGCTGGTGTCGATCTCGACCAACGACCTCACCAACAGCGCCACGATCGGCCTCATCGGCATGGTGATGTTCATCCACAACTGCTTCGCGTCACTGCAGGATGTGGCGACCGATGCCATGGCGATCGATGTGCTCGACGAACACGAGCGCGGCCGCATGAACGCGTTCATGTGGGCGTCGAAACTCGTCGGCTACTCCGTCGGCGGCGCGGGACTCGCCAGCGTCATCGCCGTCGCCAACATCGATGTCGCCATGCGCATTATGGTCGGCCTGCTGCTGGTCATCATGCTGCTGCCCCTGCTGGTGCGCGAGAAAGCCGGCGACAAACTGTTTCCCTGGAGCGGCAAACGAAGCGGCGCGGCCATGCAGGCGACATTCGCCGCGCCTTCGTCGGCGGGTGGAACGAAACCGCACAACACCAATCCGCTGAAGGTGGCGAAGGAGCTCTGCCGCGCCTTCGCCACGCGGGCGACGTTCCTGGGCCTGGTCATCGCGTTCGCGTCCAACATCGCCGACGGCTTCTCCACGCCGATCATGACCGACCTGTACACGCAGCAGCTTTCGTGGAGCGCCGAGCACTACTCGCACATGCAGGGCCTGTGGGGCGTGGTCGGCCAGCTGGTCGGCGCGATCGGCGGCGGAATGCTGTGCGATCGGCTGGGAACCCGGCGCATCATCGCCATCGGCTCGATCTTCACCATCGCGGTCTTCGCGGCGTTCTCGCTCACCAGCGAGCTGTGGGCTAACGCGATGTACCCGCATGGCGTGTTCTTCATGCTGCTGCAGGGCGCGATGGCGATGACCACCGTCGCGCTGTTCGCGATGTTCATGTCGATGTCGTGGACCGCCGCCGCCGCCACGCAGTTCACCATGTACATGACGGTGAGCAACCTCGGCAGCGCGTTCGGGCCGACGCTCACGCGGCTGCACCTCGACGGCCCCGGCGCGTTCATGCTCTGCGCCATCGCGTCGGCCCTGCCGCTGGCGATCCTGCCGTGGATCGACCTCAAGGCGATGAAGGCGCGGCGCGAGGGCCAGACCGGCGCAGCGAGGAAGGAATCACACGAGACGGACTTC
>CAZCGB010000729.1:0-1801 GCA_964498045.1 uncultured Isosphaeraceae bacterium | reverse complement strand
CAGAGACCGGTGATGCCGGGGCGCACGCTCAACCGCAGGTCGCGCCATGCGGGGCAATACTGGTTCTCGTCATCCGGGCTGGGACGCGGGCCGACGAGGCTCATGTCGCCGATGAGGACGTTCCAGAATTGAGGCAGCTCATCGACGTTGAGCTTGCGCAGCACGCGACCCACGCGCGTCACGCGAGGATCGTTCTTGATGTTCACCTGCGGACCGTCGCACTGATTCTGATCCGCAAGCATGCGGGCCAGCTTGTGGGCGTCGCGGCGCATGGTGCGGAACTTCCAGCACTTGAACACGCGCCCATTGCGGCCCTGGCGCTGATGACCGAAGAACAGAGGGAAGCCGCTCTCGACCCACACCGCCATACCCACAACCAGCATGATCGGCGACAGCAGCGTCAACGCCGCTCCGCTGGCAAGAATGTCGAACGCCCGCTTGAGGGCCTGATACGCCATGCTCGGCGGAGCGATGTCCACCGTCGGCTCCATCGAAACATCCACAGACATCTCCGGCAGCTCGACGTCGGCGATGTCGCGCAGCGAGGCCGAACGAGCGGGTTTTGACGATGCGGAACGATCGGGAAGCCAGGCCGGCCCGACAAGGCAACGCTGCTCCGCGCCGCCGGCTCCCTGCCCGAGCCACAGCGGGCCGATGCGCACGCCCGGGGCAGCACTTGTTTCACCATTCGAATGCCAGACGCCCGGAGCGGTCTCCTGCAGGCCGATGATGGACTGATCAGGATGGGACCAGCGCTCGACAAGGTCATCGATCAATTCGCGCTCATGCGCGGGATTGCCCGCGAGAAACGTGCGGCCGGCGCACTTCCAGTGATCGACGCGGGCCCATGCGACGCTGCGCCGGACGCGATCCCAGCCATCGCGGCGGCTGCGCGACGACATCCACATCGAAGCGACCCGGCGCGAGCGCGTGAGCATGACGCGCGATGAACCGCGCACCATCGCCCGATAGCGGCGTTCGATACGCTGCACCAGGCCTCGATCGTCGGTGACGACATGCTCGGAGTAGTTCTGCTCGGTCTCATCCAGCAGGCGCAATCGCGTGACCGAGGCGTTGTGCCACATCAGTCGTTCGCTCATGCGCGCGATGTCGAAAAGCACCAACTGCTCGGGTTCGAGAAGCAGGAACAGCTCCGCGGCGCGCTGCAGGTGCTGGCGATTGCCGCGACGCACGGCCTGCACGCCTTTGGAACGCCAATAGCCGTCGTGCAACTGCGCGGGCGAAAGCCCCCAGAGCGTGAGCGTGGGCGCGGGAATCGATGCGGGAGCCGGCGACGAGGCAGCTGCGTTCTGCTGCGATTGCGTGGACGCCTGAAGTGTCTGAATCATCCGTGGCCCTCCGCATCGCTCGCGGATGCGCCGCCATCGTCCTGACGCTGACGCGTGGTGCTTTTCACGGCGCGAACCAGCGCGTTGCGCTCGCCCGGCTCGTGGGCGGGTTGCGCGGGCAGCGCCGGCCGGCCGCTGCGGCCCTCTTCAGCCGCCGCCAGGGAAGCTTCGGAAACGTAGCGATTGCAATCGCTGCGCTGGGCGCAGTTGAGAATCACGCCGATGCACGGCGTGCCGACGATCTTCAATCGCGCCACGCATTCCTCAAGCTTGCTGCGCGAGCGTCCTCGGCGGACCGAGAACACCACGCCATCGGAGACGGCTGTCACCGGCGTCGATTCCAGCGAACCCAGCAGCGGGCCGGTGTCGATGATGATGATGTCGTACTTGTCGCGCACCTGCTCCAGCAATTTCTCGAGATCCATCTTGCGGATGTTCTCGGGACCGAAGCC
>CAZCGB010000728.1:0-1802 GCA_964498045.1 uncultured Isosphaeraceae bacterium | reverse complement strand
CCGGGGTGGGCATCATGCAGGTTTCCCGCTTTCCGAACCAGCGATGGCGATTGCGCGCGACGAAATCGTACATCCAGTCACGCAGCGGCCGAGGAAGGATCACCAGGACGTACAGCAGCGGCCATGGAAAGCGGAGCGATCGGACGATGCGCAGCGTGGCGGTCGAGCGCGCATGCATACATTCGCCTTCGACAAGGATCACGCTGTCGGGTTGCGGTTCGTCCGCTCCGATCGATCGCAGCAAACTCATCGCCACCTCGGATTGCAGCGCGGCGAATTGAAACCTCGCATGCGGATCGCGCTTGATGATGAATCGCACCATGCCGTTGCACAGGTTGCAGACGCCATCAAACAAGACGACCGAACGCATCCCAGGGCTGCTGGCCCGATGAACCGTGTCGCGGCTGTGGAAGCGTTCGGTCAAATGAGCCACGCATTCTCACCAGGCGTGTCGCGGGTCCGTCGGCAAGGCTGGGGATGGACGGATCAGACGCCGTACAACGACCGGAGTTTCCCCTCGAGGTGCCTCAAGAGCGGATCTGCGCTCAGAGACTTCCCCGTGACGCGCCTGCACAACTCGGCCGCGGTGTATCGCCGGCCGTGCTGATGAATGTTCTCGTTGAGCCAGGACTTGAGGTCGGCGAACTCGCCTTTCTCGAATTGCTTGTGCAGGTTGGGGATATCGTCCATCGCTTGTTCGAAGAACTGGGCGCAGTAGAGGTTGCCGAGCGTGTAGGTCGGGAAATACCCCATCGCGGTCATGGACCAGTGCACATCCTGCAGACAGCCGCGACGGTCGTCGGGGACCTTCAAGCCGAGATAGTCCTTGTACTTGGCGTTCCATTCGCCGGGGATGTCCTTGACGGCGAGGTCGCCGGCGATGATGGCGCGTTCGAGTTCGAAGCGCACCATGATGTGCATGTTGTAGGTGGCTTCGTCGGCTTCAACGCGAATGAAGTCGGGCTTGACCACGTTCGCCGCTGCGAAGTTGTCGTCGGCGGTGATCTTGGCCACGCTCGAACCGAGCATTTTCCTCGCAATCGGCGTGGCCCACTTCCAGAACGCCTTGCTGCGGCCGACCTGGTTTTCCCACATGCGGCTCTGGCTCTCGTGAATGCCGAGGCTGACCGCGTTGCCCATGGGCGTGCCGAAGTGCTTGAACATCAGGCCCTGCTCGTAGATGCCGTGGCCGCACTCGTGCATGACCGAGCCCAGGCCGTCGAGCGTGGCGTCTTCGCGATAGCGCGTGGTGATTCGCACATCGTTGCAATGCGAGCCGCCGCAGAAGGGATGCGTGGAGGTGTCGAGCCGGCCGCGATCGAAATCAAAGCCGATGCCCTTGGCAATGAACGTCACGAATTCGCGCTGCCTGTCGACGGGAATCTTTACGCCGTTCAAGCCATGCGGCAGTTTCTTCTTCGAGGTGCGAATGTCATCAAGCAGATTCTGCAATCGTTCGCGCAGCGGCGTAAAGACTGCCGCAACGTCGTTCGCCGTCGAACCTGGCTCATAATCCTCAGCCAGCGCATCCCACGCCTCGCCGCCCTTGGCCCACCCATAGCACTTGGCCTTGCGCCGGAGCATGTCGACGATCTTCTCGAGGTGCGGTCGGAACTTTGCGAAGTTCGATTCCTTGCGCGCATCAGCCCAGATGTGCTGGCCCAAGCTGGCGAGTTTCGCTTCCTCCTCGACCAGTTCAGCGGGCAGCCTGGTGCGGCGATCGTAATCATGTCGCATCCAGAGCACGTTGGCGGCGGCAGTGGCGTCCTTCAACAGTTTGCCATCGCGCTCGCATTCCTTGA
>CAZCGB010000727.1:0-1803 GCA_964498045.1 uncultured Isosphaeraceae bacterium | reverse complement strand
CGGCCTGGCGAGCGTCGTCATGTGGTCCCCGCCTTCGATGATCTTGACCTCGCCAAGACCCAGCAGCTCGTGCACCATCGCCACGCGGCCTTTCACGTGTGCGGATTCGTTTCCGCCTCGGATGAATAGGATCGGCGCCTGGCACTTCTTCAGGTCGTCCACGCTCACCGCCAGATCCTTGAACGTGCTGCCCGCGGCGGCGATCGCCTGCACATCCTTTCCAAAGAACATGAACTTCGCGATCGCCTTCGCCTGTTCCGCCGTCGGCTGCGGCCGGTCGGCCGGCGTGATCGCGATCACGTATGACGAAAGATCATCGCCCTTGTTCACCGCTTCGGCGAAGGCGTCGCATTCCGCAAAATCGGTTGGCTTCACATGGCCTTCGATGACCGGCGCCTGCCCGGCGTAGATGACGCTCAGCACGCGTTCGGGATGCGTCGCCGCGACCTTGCCCGCGATGAACGAACCGGACGAATAGCCGATCAAATGCGCTTTCTCGATCTTGAGATGATCGAGCAGCCGCACGACGTCAGCCGCCATCTCGACGCCGTACATCGCCGGATCGTGCGGCTTGTCGCTCTTGCCATGCCCGCGGCAATCCAGCGCGATGACGCGGAACCCATCGGCGCCCTTGAGTTTCGTGCGGCCCCTGCCGTCGTTGCCCCACATGGTGGAGTCGCTCATCCAGCCATGGATCAGGACGACGGCTTGGGCCCCTTCCGCCCCAACCGCGACGTATCGAATCTTCACGCCGTTGGAATCGAAGACCTCATCGATCTGCCCGCCCTCGGCCGTCGCGCCTCCAGCGGGTTGCGATTGCGGCGGTGGCTGCTGCTGTTGCTGTGGTTGCTCCTGTGCAAGCACAGTGGAGGGGAGCATGCTCGACCAGAGAACTGTGAAGGCGGCGACGCGAGAACCGCGAAGTAAGCGGGGGAATGGGGAGCGAGCGATGACGCTGGATGAAACGCTTTGCACAACACCATCCTACCATCCGCGCATGCACGCTGAAGATCGTCCAGCCCTTCCCGTTATCTCGCTGCGCAGGATGACCGTCGCCGACTTGCCCGCGCTGTACCAGCAGCAGCTTGATGCCGAGAGCAACGTCATGGCTGGCACCAAGCCCTTCACCGAGGAGGTGTATTTCCCACGTCTTGAGCGCATCCTCGCCGATGCCAACGTCATTCCCATGGTGATCGTTGAAAGAGACCGCGTCGATGGAGGTGGGGAGGATGAAGCCATCCTCGGCACGATCTCGTGCTTCCAGCGCGAAGGCCAGGACATGGTGGGCTATTGGATCGATCGCGCGCACTGGGGCCGCGGCATTGCTTCGCAGGCGCTGGCTCTGTTCATCCAAGAAATCACGCGCCGTCCGCTGCACGCCCATGTCGCCTCCGGCAACGCACCGTCCATGCGCGTGCTGACCAAGTGCGGCTTCCGTCAAACCGGCACGTTCGCAGGCGAGGAAACCGACCGCTTCACCGCCCGCGAAGTCACGGCGTTCGTGCTGGATTGACGGATGGTAAGATTCTCAGAGACTCCAACGGAATGAACCACGGAGATCATGGAGGGCACGGGGGAAGACAAGAAAAGACAATCGACTCGCGGCAAATTCCCTGATTTCCGCTTCCGTGATCTCCATGATCTCCGTGGTGAACCTCATGATGTGAGGAGCTTTCGATATGAATCGCGTCGAGCCGCGAACCGTGCCTTCCTCCCCTCCTCGTCGCGGCAACTACGGCATCGATGCGCCGTACGCCCCAGCAGTCCTCATCCTCTACGGCCTGTTCATGCTCGCCACCGCCG
>CAZCGB010000726.1:0-1807 GCA_964498045.1 uncultured Isosphaeraceae bacterium | reverse complement strand
CGACGTCATACACCCAGACGCCCTTGCCATGCGAGAGCACGGCGGGCAGCGGGTCGTAGTTTGGCGCGCTCCAGCGATGCTCGATTTCGTGCAGTTGCGCGTTGGTGTAGGTCTTTGCCGACGTTCCGGACTCGCCGCCGCAACACGATGCACCGTTTCCGCCGTTGTCCCCGCCGCAACAGGTCGTCGCGGCCGCGGACGGTGATGAGGTGGCGTTGGCGGGGCGAGTGACATGCGCTTGGAGCGTCATGGCGGCGGATTCCTTTCAAAGCGGACAGACACGGGGAATTGGCAAAGCCTAGGCGAAGTATCGGCAGGAAGCGCGGCAAGCCATAGCCGCGTCGCATCACGATGCGCGGGCATCGGGCCTTGTGATGCCGTGCATCCCGGCTATTTCGCGAGTTCCATGTGATTCCTTCACGCTGTTGGCGCATACCGCCCATTTTGACCGATACGCCACGTATGGCGAGCGCGGTCGCGATTGAACAATCCAGCAGGATCGTCGAACCCAAGCGGTACAATGACCGCGTGGGTATTGGATCGATCCTCATCGAACGCGGACTGATCAGCGATGATCAGTTGGAACAGGCCGTCGCCGAGCAGCAGCGCTCCGGCGAACGCCTGGATCAGTTGTTCGTGCGCCTGGGGTTCGTGAACGGTTCCCAGGTGCTGGAGGCCATCGGCCAGCAGTTTGCGATGCCGATCGTCGATCTCAACTCGGTTGAGGCGAAGGAGGAGGTTCTTCGGCTGCTGCCTCCCAAGCTGGTGTTCAAGCAGCGTTGCGTGCCGATCGAGGTGCGGGGATCCGGCGGCAGCGGCGTGTTGCGCGTCGCAACCTGCGACCCGTTTGAACTCACCACATTTGATGAGCTTCGACTGCTTACTGGAATGTCCATTGAACTGGTCCTGGCCGACGAGCGCGACCTGAGGAAGTTCATTCGCACGCACTACGGCGTGGCGGGCGACACGCTGGACGAGATGGGCCACGGCACTGCCGCCGACAAATCCACTGAATTGTCGAACGAGATCGGCGTAGCGGGCGGCGGCGAGTTGGAGCAGGCGCAGGAAGCCAGCGTCATCAAGCTTGTGAACGACCTGCTGCTGGAGGCGATTCGCGAGCGCGCCACCGACGTGCACATTGAGCCGTATGAGGACACGCTCGCCATCCGCTACCGCGTGGACGGCGTGCTGGCGCATGCAGGAGTCCCCCCCACCGTCAACCGCTTCCGCAATGCGATCATCTCTCGCCTGAAGATCATGGCGAACATGAACATCGCAGAGAAACGCAAGCCGCAGGACGGCCGCATCACCCTGCGGCACAAGGGGGCCGAGTTCGACCTGCGCGTCAGCGTCATTCCCATGCTCTTCGGCGAGGGCGTGGTGTTGCGCATCCTCAATAAGCACACTGTCATGATGGAACTCGGGCAATTGGGAATGGACCCGACGCTGCTGGCGCGATGGGATTCCCTCATCGCCCGGCCGCATGGAATCCTTCTCGTGACCGGCCCGACGGGGTCTGGCAAATCCACGACGCTGTATGCATCGCTTCGCCGCATCGTGAGCGACGAGGTGAAGGCCATCACCGTGGAAGACCCGGTCGAGTATCACGTCGATGGCGTGAATCAGATTCAGGTGCATCAGGAGGTCGGCTTGACGTTCGCCACGGGCCTGCGATCGATCCTGCGGCAGGATCCCGACATCATCATGATCGGTGAGATCCGCGACACTGAGACCGCCGAAGCGGCGGTACAGGCGTCGCTCACCGGACATCTGGCCCGTCACCCCAACCTCGAGGGCTCGATGGGCG
>CAZCGB010000725.1:0-1809 GCA_964498045.1 uncultured Isosphaeraceae bacterium | reverse complement strand
CCAAGGCCACGAAATCGAATGACATCGCGAGGGCGATCGGCATGTCGGTGACTCGCGCCAGGCCCGCGTCGGGTTTCACTTCGGCGGGCACGCGCGTGCCGAAGACGCTCTCAGGCTTGAAGACCGCTGTGCAGTGCGAAATCAGCGCCAGCGGATCGAACTGCACGGTGATGATGAGTGAATCGATCTGATCCGCCAGCGCGAGCAGCAAGGCCGCCGCGCCCGGAAGGGTCACGCCTTTTGCGGCGAGAGGCGCATGCACGCGCTGCCGCATCTGCTGGATCACCGGCGAGCGGATGACGATGACCGCGTCAGCGTCGCTCAAGCCTGCGACGCCGCGGTCTCCAAGCCTGTCGAGGATCGCCTCACCCATTCCCGCGCCTGGTTGAAAAGCCTTGAGCGTTGCGCCATCATCGCTCATCGCGATGTGTGAACCGAAAGCTCGGGCGTAGATCGTTGAGCCGTCGGCTCGCGTGAACTTCGCATCCTCGACCGCGCCGTCGCGGCCGGTGAAGTTCCCTTCGAGGAACGCCTTCTCTTCCTCAGCTGGCAGAATGGTCACGATGTGCGGCGGCACCGAGGCGGAATCGATGAGGACCACCGCGGCGCTCCCCTGATCGTCGATGGCGGCGTTGAAGCCCGACTGCGACTTGAGTTGGTCAATCGGCCGCGCGCCCAGCAGGATGCCCGAGCGATCCATGCCTTCCAGCATGCGCGTGAGGTCATCGCTGGCGCGCTTGAGGTTGGGGATGACCACAGCCGCGTGCGCGCCGGCGGGAACGATGCGCAGGATCTCCGAAAGGCGATCCGCGGCGCGGGCCTGTGACATCGCGCACATCGCCAGAAAGATGAAGGTGAGGGCAGCACGCTGAAATGGCCGAGTTCGGCGGGGCATGCGAGCAGTCTATGCCTGCGGCGTACGTGATGATCACGCGGCGCGTTGCATGCCGGCGCGATCCGCCAGTATCGTCCTCACCGCATGGCCACGCTTTCAACGTTGGGCCCGACACCGCTTTCCGCCGTCGCCATCGTTGCAGCGGCTGCGATGGCGTGCCTGTTGTTCCTGCGCGCGGGAAAGTGCCCCGCGAGCGGCCGGGCAGTGATCGCCGGGACGGTCGCGGGACTGCTGATCGGCGCGACCGTCGCGGGGCGCGTACTCCCCGACCAATATGAATCGTTATTCATCGGCGGCGTGAAGCAGCGCGAAGCAGTGCAGTACGCGCGGTGGTTCGCCGCGAACGTGCCGACGGCGTTGCAGGGCATGTCGGAAGAGGCGAGGGCGGCGCAGAGGGAATCGGATGAGCGGCAAATCAGGCAGAAGCAGGCGGAATTGCGCGCGGCGCGTTGGAACGATCAACAGGTGCTGCGCGTCTTCACGATGGTCGTCGCCGCGATGACGCTGCTTGCATCGACGATGGCTGTCGTGCGTTCGAGCGATCGCCGGCAGGGGCTGATCACGCCTTTGAGCATCGGCATCTGGTCGTTCGCGCTGCCGGGTGCGCTCGCGTACACGGCCGCGTTGCGTTGGTGGGAAGCGACAACCGCTGAAGCGGCAATGCTTGCCGCGGCTGTGGGCATCGGGCCGTGGGCGATGGCCGGGGCGATCGAACGGCGCATCGCTGACGATGCCGAGGTCGGCGGAGCGCGCATGATGCAGAGGGCCGGGCGCATCGCGTCGCTGCTCGCGATCGGCCTGGCGGTGTGGGCGGCGTGGAAAGCAAGCAGCATCGAGGGCGCGGTGCTGGTTTCGCCTCTGCTTGCGCTGCCGGCGACGCACGTGATCGGGAGCGTTCGACGACCGGCGCTCGG
>CAZCGB010000724.1:0-1811 GCA_964498045.1 uncultured Isosphaeraceae bacterium | reverse complement strand
TATCGCTCGCCGCCGCCGCCGCCGCCCCCGCCGCCACCACCGCCGCCACCTCCGCCGCCCATGCGGAACTTGTTGCGACGACGCCGAGACTTCTTGGATGACATTGAAATGACTGAACTCCTGGACCGCTCTGTCGTTGAGGTTGAAAGCAGTGTGGCAGCGCGGGCGGAGGTCCGTCGCCGATGGCTGCCAGCAGTTTTGAACCAATGATCTTGGAAGTGTGCCCCGCGTTCATTCCAGAGAACCCGGCCAGAAATCCCGGAATGGGATGCGAGACGATTGCGTCCGTGCGCGAACGTACGGTTTGGAGGAAATTGCCAGCGACTTCGGTTCGGCCCGGGCGGCTGCCCAAGGCAATCCTTGAAGGCCCGCGCAGTGCTGTTTGTCTCGCACCGCGTCTTGAGTCGCCGAATTCTGACGATATGCGTCGCCTAAACTCGCACGCGACGCTTGTTCTGATCATTCTACCGCCAACGGGCCCGAAAGGTTCACTCGGTCTGTCGCCGCATGCACCATTGAATGCGTCATCGGTGCAGGCCGGGCTGGCGGCCGTCGCGAGCGACGATCTGGTCCAGCGTTCGAGCAACCGCAGCCCGCAACGCCTTCAGATCGCCGCCATTGACCACCACATGATGGGCCATCCGCCGCTTCTCGTCAAGGGGCATCTGGGCCGCTTCCCGTGCGTTCCACTGGCTGGCGGACCAGCCTCGATGATCGCTGACACGCTGAGAGCGGATCTTCGCTGGCGTGTCCACGAAGATCACGGCGTCGCATTCCTTGCCCAGGCCGGCCTCGAGCAGCAGCGGGGCGTCGATGACCAGCGCCTTCGCATCAGCCGGGGCGTTGGCGAACACCTCGCGCCGCCGCCGCTCGATCCATGGATGCGTGAGGCCTTCCAGTCTCTTTCGCTGGACGGGTTCTGCGAACACGATGGCGGCGACCTTCTTGCGGTCGATTTCTCCCGTGGAGGGATCAAGCACATCGTCGCCCCACCATTCGATGATTCGTGATCTGATGACCGGATCGCGCAGCGCGTCGCGGGCGAATTGATCGGAATCGGCGACGACGCATCCGAGATCGCGCAGGATCGCCGCGACCGTGCTCTTGCCTGAGCCGATGCCGCCGACGATGCCGATGATGGGGCGCGATGTGTTCATGCTGATGTGCGCTGCGAATCATTTCACGATGCGCGTCCACGTCGTGCCCTGCGCACCGTCCTTGATCTCGATGCCGAGCGCGAGCAGTTCGTTGCGGATGTCGTCGCCGCGCTTGAAGTCTTTGTTCTTCCGCGCCGCGGCGCGCTCGGCGATCTTCGCTTCGATCAGCGATGCGTCCAGCCCGCCGGCCGTGGCGCTCGCCTCGCGTTCAAGATCGAGCACGCCCAGCACGCTGTTCATCTGATCGAGCGCGGCGAGTTCCGACTTCGCGTCGATTCCGGCATCGTCATCCATGCGCCCGATCGCCTCGTTCAACACGCCGATCGCGCCGGCGATGTTCAAATCGCTGCACAGCGACTGCACGAACAGCGGCAAGGCCTCCGCCAGCGGCCCGGCCTTCACCGACGCTTGCGGTTTCGCGCTTTCAAGACTTGTGCGCACCCGTCCCCATCGTTCAATCATCCGCTGCGAATCCGCCAGGCCCTGCATCGTGAAGTTCGAGTTCGACCGGTAATGTGTCTTGATGAGTTCCAAACGGACGGCCGCGGGCGTCGCGCCTTTCGCCAGCAGATCGCGCAGCGTGTAGAAGTTGCCCTTGCTCTTGCTCATCTTGTCGCCTTCGACGAGCAGGAAGCGCGTATGGAACCAGAAGCG
>CAZCGB010000723.1:0-1814 GCA_964498045.1 uncultured Isosphaeraceae bacterium | reverse complement strand
ATCCCGCACGGACGGAGGCTTGGTTCGGACAATGGAACCTTCCGCATGCGCATGCGAACATGTTCCCAATGACCGATCGCGGGGCGCAACTCGTCGAATCACTGCGCGACACGCTGGAGTGTCCTGTGTGTTCGTACAGCCTTCGCGGGCTCGGCGGCAATGACATCATCTGTCCGGAGTGCGGCGTGGCGATCAGCGTGCCCAGGCTCGTCGCGCAGAGATGGACGCTTCCATGGTGGGAGGCTCCGATGTACAACACCATTTCCATGCCTCTGGCGTGGGCGTTTCTCATGATCATCGTCGTCATCGCGTCGATCGGCCTGGTCGAATCAGCGCAGGCCGACAATGGCCACGTCGTGGTCATTGCGGTGTTCGGTTTCGCGGCGATCTCATGGATCGGCTGGCTGAATTTCGTTGCGCGGAAGTTCGGCTCCACGGAAGCCATCTGGCTGGCCTGCCTGGTGCATCTGGTGTTGCCTGCGTACATCGGCGGCATCGCGTTCATGATCGGCGGATTCGCGACGCTCATGGGCAACCTCGGTCAGCAGCGATGGTGGATGCTGCCGTTCAACGCGATCTTCATGGTGATGGGCGGATTGGCGATCGTTGCGGGAAGGTGGATTGAACGCTTCGTGGCGCGGCGGTGCATTCGACGACACTTGCGATTGAGCGCGGGACGCGGGATCGCGAGTTCCACTACGATGTGTCCATGACGATCGACGAAGCCCGCGCGTTGATGCACCAGTGGGTTGAAAGCCCTGCGTTGCGGGTGCACATGGAGACTGTGGCCGCGTGCATGGGGTGGTATGCGATGAAGCTTGATGCGGCGCAGAAGGAACGCTGGATCATCTGCGGCCTGCTGCACGACTTCGACTACGAGAAGTACCCATCGAAGGAGGAGCATCCGTTCGTCGGCGTGAAGCATCTCGAATCAATGGGCGTCGATCAGGAGATTCGCACCGCGATCCTCGGCCACGCCGAGTACAGCGGCGTGCCACGCGAGTCGAACATGGCCAAGGCGTTGTTCGCGGTGGATGAACTGGCGGGCTTCATCGTCGCCTGCTGCAAGGTGCGGCCCAACGGCATCGGCGACCTCGAGCCCTCCAGCGTGAAGAAAAAGCTGAAAGACAAGGCCTTCGCCGCGGCGGTGTCGCGCGATGACATCGCGAAGGGTGCGGCGGAACTTGGCGCGGTGCTGGGGATTGATCAGACGCAGCACATCGCGAACTGCATCGAGGCGCTGAAAGCGGAGCGCGAAAGACTGGGAGTCTGAAATTGGCGCTGTCCGAAATCGAACCTCATGATGCACGAATCAAGCGCGTGATCGAGATCGCCGAGTCACATGATCTGCTGTTTGAGGTGGAATATGTCGTCGACTGGGAGCACAGTCGATATGAGCCACGCGTGATTGCGTTTCGCGATGTGCTGCAATACCGAATCGATGAAATCCCGTTTCGTGGTGCGCCGGTGATTCTCGAGATTCAGAATGCTGGCGAAGTTGAGGGACGCATGCGACTGGTGATCGTGACTAACGCCGGTGATCGATGGCTCCTGTGTGCTGACGTTGAGTTGCTGATGGTGTAGGCGTCAGGCGGACTTGCGCCGACGTTGAGAGCCGTTCAAATGCTTGATCGACGTCACCAGCAGCAAGTCGATCCATTCCATTACGCCGTCGCGATTCGTCACGGTGAACGTGCGTTCATTGCGCGGAGGGATGTACATGAACTCGGGGTGTGGAACATCGACAAACCGGCCATCGGCTAAGTGCAGGCGAAACGGGTGGAACGGTGCCGCTTGATGGGCTTTGCGAAGTT
>CAZCGB010000722.1:0-1817 GCA_964498045.1 uncultured Isosphaeraceae bacterium | reverse complement strand
AGGCGAAGGGCCCCAAGGCCTCCAACGTCGTTCCGATCAAGTGATCGACGACGCTTGATGCGTTCAACACACTGAACCACGCCCGGCCGCGAGATACTCTCGCGGCCGGGTTCTTTTTTCTCCGAATGCGTCAGCGAACGATTCGAGCTACAAACCTTCGCATGCTGATGCCGATCATTCTCACCGCGTACTCGGCCATGAGCGTGATCACGTTCATCGCATTCTGGCGCGACGAGCGAGCCGCTTCGCGCAAAGCCTGGCGGACGCCCGAAGCCACGCTGCATCTGCTGGAACTGCTCGGCGGTTGGCCCGGCGCGCTCCTCGGCCAGCGCGTTCTTCGACACAAGAGCAGCAAGACCTCGTACAGGTTCACACTCTGGTGCATCAACGCGCTGCACATTGCAGCGTGGTCGGCGTGGTGGTGGTTTGCGCGGCACGATTGACCAAGTCCCGGGAATGTCATCCCAAGGTCAGCTTCAGGTCAATCGACACGATCACATCGACAGCATGGCCTTCACTTCCAGGAGGTTGGGCTGACCGGTGGCGTTCGCGAGCATGGTGAAGCCGATCATCATCGCGCCGACGATGACCGCCTGTGCGATGAAGATCATCATGGCCTTGCCGAAGGTCGTGGGCAGCATGAAACGATACACCGTCGCGCACACGAGCATCCACACGGGCATCGCCAGCATCATGCGCATCTGCTCAGCCGATTCCGGTTGCGCGCTCATGCCCAGCAGCGACACGCCCATGAGCATGCCAACCGCGAACTGGCTGGCGATCGCGCCGCCGACGGCCAGGATCGTCAGCATCATCGCGCCGGCCAATCCCGGACGCCCAATGCGCATTGTGGTGCAACCGGCCCGAACCGTGCAGGCCGCCACGATCCACATTCCGGTCAACATCATGCCCAGCAGAACATTCGTGAGGCTGAACATCGCAGGCTCCTTCGTGCCGTTCGATCGCAAGCATCGAGCGGCTTCCCCTGGAGCAGGTGGCGGATGCCTCCATTGATCTCAAGCGTCGCATTGTTCTCGACGGTTCGCGCCCCGGTCGTCCCGCGTTGATGTGAAGATATGCGTTGGGTATCGCCTGCGCAGATTCACGTGGCCGAGAATTCAGCGATCGTTTCCGAGTTGTGCCATCAATCGGTCTCGCAGGGCATGCAGAAAGGGCACCTGGCGCGCCTTGATGGTCGTTTCCGCCTCGTTGATTGCGAAGAACGCGCATCGATCGACTTCGGGGAACGTCTGCATTCGACCCGAGCGCGGCGGCCATTCCATTTCAAAGGTATTGCTCACCGATGTCGCCGGCTCGCCATCGCCTTCAAACGCCCACGCGCACACGACCTTTCCGCCGTTCTGGGTGATTTCGCCGAGTGGAAGGAATGGACCGCGTGCGATCCAACCTGTCTCTTCCTGAAACTCGCGACGCGCCGCTGCGAGGGCATCCTCGTCGTCGTGGTACTCCCCCTTGGGAACCGTCCAGTACCCCTTGTCTTTTCCAGCGAAGAGCGGGCCGCCAGGATGCGCGAGCAACACCTCCAACGCGCCCGCACGCATGCGGTACATGAGCAATCCTGCTGCGCGGCGCTTTGACATGCGCGTCTCTCGCTTCAGATCAAGTTTCGAATAGGCACAGCGGGCGGCGATCCTTGATCAGCTCGTGTTGTGTCGCCTTTTCGTAGAACAACTCCAGGCCTTGCCGCCGATGATCAGTCCACTCATGCGCGATCAGCGTATTCAAATACTCCGCGGCAAGATCGGTCGGCCAGTGTCGCGGCCGGGCCCGGCGATGAATCATGCCGTCGATGCGCT
>CAZCGB010000721.1:0-1826 GCA_964498045.1 uncultured Isosphaeraceae bacterium | reverse complement strand
CCGCTCTCGCGTTCGTCTTCGGCGACGATCTGGGCCTTGATCGCCGCACAGCGCTCGATGAGTTCGACAATCGTCTCCATGCGAAGGGCGAGAATCGCATCTGCATGCTGCTGCAGCCAGAAAAGCATCGGACTGTCGGCGATCACGGCATGTTTCACGCATTCGGCCAGCCCGCAGCGGAAATCGCGCTGCGAAAGCGTGCGCAGCGTCAGCGGATCAATGATCACCGCCTTTGGCTGCCAGAATGCGCCGATCAGGTTCTTGCCGAGATCACCCGAATCCGGAAGCGGGTAATTGACGCCCGTCTTGCCGCCGATGGACGCATCCACCATGGCCAGCAGTGTGGTGGGAACCTGGACCAGCGGCACGCCGCGAAGATATGTTGCCGCGGCGAAGCCCGCGACGTCGCCGACCACTCCGCCCCCAAGCGCGATGACGGGGCTGCTGCGTTCAAGTTTCGCCGCGAGCATCGTGCCATACAGCGCGTCGACGCCCGCAAGCGTCTTGTGCTTTTCATCAGCAATCAGCGTGGCGGAGACAACGTCATAACCTGAATCTTTCAGGGACTGCCTGGCGACGACACCATGCGTCTCCATCACGTTGGCGTCCATGGCCAGGAGGCAGCGTGGGTGCGGCGCGACACGGCGCACATGATCACCAAGTGTCGACAGCACGCCCGGTTCGATCAGAATCGAGTACGCGTTCTCCGGGATTTGGACTGCGATTTCAGGCATGCTCGTCGATCATCGGCTGGTTCGTGCCCCAGCCCTGACTCCTGCCGCTGGCTGCACTTCATTGTTGTTCCGCGCGGCGCCGCAGTTCGGCGAGGGCTTCGGCCGGATCATCCGGCAAGCCGGAGGCATCGTCCACCTCGTCCGCCGACGCGTTCCATCGCGGCAGCATCGCGAGCTGACCATCGATGGCCTTCTTTTTCCGCGCCACCCACACACGCAATCCCGCAAACACCAGAAGAAGCAGCACAACAGGCCCCGCGATCACGCCGAGCAGATCGAGCCCCCGATTCGAAATCATCAGCGGCTGCGATGCCGGCTGCGAACTGGCCAAGAGCGCGATCGGAAAGCGGCCGACGAAGGCGGGGTAGTCGCGCGCCTGGCGATCGCGTGCGGTGAATCGCATCCTCTTGTAGAAGCGCGCGTCGATCTGCACATGCTGTCGATCCTTGATGGATCGGCTTGAGTCGGACCCGACGACGTACACGATCACCGGTTCGCCGCCATGCGCATGGCGCACGAACCACTCCGCGACATCTTCGTATGGCGGATCAAGTCGCGTCTGTTGCACCAATTCGCCAGTGATGCGGAAGAGTTCGCCGCGCATGTCGGCCGGCCTCTGGTTGAGCGATAGGGGATCAAACGACAGGTGAATCGGTTCGCCGTCAACTGCGGGTGACTGGCTCCATTCACGAGCGTTTCTCACGAGCGCGTAGAACGCCTGTTCGCGGTAGTCAGAGCCGTCCTGCGCCGCGGCAAGTTCTCGCAACGCATCTGCTTCAAGCGGAGGAGAGCTGGCGACGGCAAGCGCCATGGCGATGATCGTGCCGACAATCACATCAGGATTCTACGGACAGCGCCGGGCGCATGGGCTTGGAAGCGCCGCGCCCCGCCTCAATTCAGAATGGATGCATGCCCTGCCGTGCGCCTTCCGGCAGTTCATCAGCTCTGCGGTTCAGCGAGCATCAGTTGCTGCGGGCCGTCGGCCGGCGGCGATGAGAAATCCATGGCCTTTAGATCAACCTCGGGCAGGAGCTGCTCGACCTGAGACGCCGTCAACAACGTGCCGATCTCCTTGCCGCTGTCGCGCGTGAT
>CAZCGB010000720.1:0-1828 GCA_964498045.1 uncultured Isosphaeraceae bacterium | reverse complement strand
TGAGGCTGCGCTCGTGAGCCTCATCGATGATGAGCGTGTCGTACTGCAGCAGCAGGCGATCGCGGCCTCCGGCCTCAGCCAGCAGGATGCCGTCGGTCATCACGCGGACAAGGGTGTCAGGCCCGGCGCGATCGGTGAAGCGGACGGTGTACCCGACTTCGTTTCCCAGCGGCACATGCAGTTCCTGGGCGATGCGTCCGGCAACGCTTCGGGCCGCGATTCGCCGCGGCTGAGTGTGGCCGATCATCCCCGACACGCCGCGCCCGAGCTCAAGGCAGATCTTCGGCAACTGCGTGGTCTTGCCCGAGCCGGTTTCGCCGCAGACGATGACGACTTGATTCTGCGTGATCGCGCCGGCGATTTCCAACTTGCGCGCAACAATCGGCAACGATGCGTCAAATACGATGGCTTGGCGATCAATCGACTCCGCACACGCCCGGCGCCGCTGACGTCGCTCGGCGGTTTCTATCTCCGCGGCGATCTGTCGGAGGGGGTCACTGGAGGCATCGTCAGCACCCTCGCGCCGACGATTTGATTCGCGGGCTCGATCGAGTTGGCGCAGGCGACGGCCCAGCCGCAGCCGATCGATCGGCATGCACTGGTCCAGTCGTGCGAACAGTTGCCCAAGCACTGAGTCCAACGCGGGATGACAATAGCCGCGCCCCACGCCTTGAACCGCCTCGTCCACGGCTGCTTCCCTGTTGATCACCGCGGTCTGCTACCCTTTGCTCACTCGTTGAGGAGGCTCAGGCATGCCCGATTCCGTCACACCGGCTTCACCATCCATGGTCGCACCGACAACGGGGCTCCAACGCATCGTCGTCGGCACGGATTTCTCCGACGCGGCCAGGATAGCGATCGACGCTGCCGTCGACTTGACCAAGGCACACGGCGCCGAACTGACGATTGTGCACGCCGTGGACCCGATGATCGCCGCCTTGGAGATTTCACCGCAGGTGATCATTGATGACACGCGCGGCGCGCTTGCTGGCATGGTTGAATCACTCAAGCGCCAAGGTGTGAATGTCGTTTCACAGTTGCGCTTGGGGAAGTCGTGGTGGACGATCAATCAGGCGGCGCGCGAATTGCAGGCTGACCTGGTTGTGCTTTCCTCGCATGGCCGCTCCGGACTGGCGAAGATGGCCATGGGCAGCACAGCTGATCGCGTTCTCCGTTCATGCGGTGTGCCGGTTCTGATGATGCCGATTCATCGTAGTGCGAACGTGACTGCCGCTCCTTCGCAGTGGAAGCGAGGCATCGTCGGCATTGATTTCTCGGAAGAATCACTCCTGGCTGCGAACATGGCTGTGCGGCTTTTGAGTCGATCAAAGGCCGAGCAGGCGTCATTGACGCTTTTTCACACGGTGGCCTTGACCATCGAGTTCCGTGGACCAGACATGCCCGTCGCGCTTCCGCAGCATTGGGAGCAGGCGGAGGCGGCCTCGAAGGGGCAATTGGAAGACGTCGCTGCTCAATTTCGAACGCCGAACATTCATGTGCAATCCACGACATATCGAGGGTACGCCTCCGATGGCATCCTCCATGAGGCCCGCAAGGCCAACGCCGATTTCATCGCACTTGGTACGCATGGCCGAGGCGCGGTCAATCGCATGCTCCTTGGAAGCGTGGCCGAACGCGTGCTGCATCATGCCGAGTGCCCCGTGCTGACTGTTCGACATCCCGATGCGCAAGCCCCGATTTCATCCGATCCACCAGCAGGAACAGCCGGTCAGTTTCGCGGCTGACAGCTCAATGGCCCTGCCTCCCTCGCAAAACGAGGGTGCGCCGATCAAATCCGGCGATACATGCTTCGTCGTTGAACCCACGA
>CAZCGB010000719.1:0-1828 GCA_964498045.1 uncultured Isosphaeraceae bacterium | reverse complement strand
AACTACAAGTCCACGCTCAATCTGCCCAAGACCGACTTCGCGATGAAGGCGAATCTGTCGCAGAACGAGCCGCTCTCGCAGAAGCGCTGGGACGAGGCGCGCCTGTACGACGCGGTGATCGCCGCACGCGAGCAGAGCGGCGCGCCCGCCTTCGTCTTCCACGACGGCCCGCCTTACGCCAACGGCTCGCTGCACACCGGCCACCTGCTCAACAAGATCCTCAAGGACCTCGTCGTCCGCAGCCAGAACCTCATGGGGAAAAAGTGCGGCTACATCCCCGGCTGGGATTGCCACGGCCTGCCCATCGAGCACAAGGTCGTGACAGAAATGATCGAGACCGGCAAGAGCGCCAAGATCGATGCGCTGCCGGACGATCAGCGGCGGATGGTGATCCGCCGCGAATGCGCGAAGTACGCGGAGAAGTTCATCAAACTCCAGGCCGGGCAGATGAAGCGCCTGCTCACGCTGGCTGACTACGACCATCCGTACCTGACGATGGCCAAGGAGTACGAGCAGAAGGTGCTGGAAGCGTTCGCCGACCTTCTTGAGCAGGGCATCGTTTATCGCGCGCTCAAGCCCGTGCACTGGTCGATCGCGAACCAGACCGCGCTGGCCGAGGCTGAACTGGAATACGAGGATCGCGAGGATCCTTCGATCTACGTCGACTTCGAAGCTGCGGATCGCGAAGCGGTGCTGCGCGCGTTCGGGCTTGATCCCGATGCGGAAGGCGTGGAGGCGACGCCTTCGTTCATGATCTGGACGACGACGCCTTGGACGCTGCCTGCGAACCTCGCGATCGCGGTGCATCCGCGCTATCGCTACGCGCTGGTGAAGGTTGATGGCAGCGTCACCGTGCTGGCGCGCGAGCTCGTCGAGAAAGTCACGAAGGTCGGCAAGGCGGAGACCGTGGAGGTGCTGGCGGAAACCGATGGGGCAAAACTCGTCGGGCTGGGTTACCGGCACCCATTCGTCGATGACGAGCGGCTCGGAAAGCAGCGCCGCGTCGTTGCCGCCGAGTACGTCACACTTGAGGACGGCACCGGCCTGGTGCATACGGCGCCCGGTCATGGCACCGAGGACTACCAGACCGGCCTGCGCGAGCATCTGCCCATCTATTGCCCCGTCAGGGACGATGGCACATTCGACGACACTGCGCCGCAGTGGCTGCAAGGCAAAGTCGTGTGGGATGGCAACAGCCTGGTCATCAATCACCTTCGCGAATCGGGGCACCTGTTCCATTCGCACATGTTCACGCACAGCTATCCGCATGACTGGCGCAGCAAGACGCCGGTCATCTTCCGCGCGACGCAGCAGTGGTTCATCGGAGTGGATACGGAACTGAAGACGAGCGTTGACGGACAGCGCACGCTGCGCACGCGCGCCCTACATGCTGCGGAGAACGACGTCGCGTTCTATCCCGAATGGGGCCGCAATCGTCTGCGCGGCATGCTTGAATCGCGCCCCGACTGGTGCATCAGCCGCCAACGCGCATGGGGACTGCCCATTCCGGCGTTCAGATTCGCCGACGACAGCATGTTCATGACAGCAGCGAGCGTGCGGGCCGTCGCAAGAGCCTTCGGCCAGCGAGGCTCCGATGCATGGTTCCTCGAAACACCTGAGCAACTGCTCGCCACGTACGACGCAAACAATGATCCCGACTCTCCAAGTCCCAAGCCCCAGCTTTCGAGCCTGACGAAAACCTACGACATCCTTGATGTCTGGTTTGAATCAGGTTCCTCATGGAATTCGGTCCTCCGAGCGCGCGGTCTTGGTTATCCCGCCGACCTTTATCTTGAAGGTTCCGACCAGCATCGCGGCTGGTTCCAGG
>CAZCGB010000718.1:0-1832 GCA_964498045.1 uncultured Isosphaeraceae bacterium | reverse complement strand
AATCTGGAGGCGTCGACATGATGCGCTCAATCGGCCGAGCGGCGGTGATCATCTGCGCGAGTGCCAACGCGACGACCTTCGCGCAATCCCCCGACGGGCTTCCGCCCGGCGGCGCCAAGTTCCCCTGGCCCGAGTCGGGACCTTCCACTGTCCCGGCGGTGACGAATACGCCCGCCGCAGAGGTCCGTGGCCGCATTGCCGTCCGCGCGCTGCAGGGAACCGACGGTGGGCCTGCGATCGGCAGTGTGCCGGTTGAGGTCGAGCTGCAGCATCGCGGATTGATGGTCGACACCATCAAATCCCAGACCGATGAGCATGGAATTGTGGTGATCGACGACCTTCCTGTCGCGATGGGTATTCAACCCGTGGTGCGTGTGCAATATGCGAACCTGACCTATCAGGTGCAGGCAGGCCTCATGGACGCTTCGCACCCGCAACAGCAGATTGACGTGGTGTGTTACGAACCGACCGAACAGCCGCCGGCATGGCATGTGCAGATGCGGCACATCATGCTCGCCCAAGCGCCCGGCGGCGTGACGGTCACGGAAGTCATGGTGCTGGAGAATCCAGCTTCGCGAACGTGGATCGGCGTGCCGATCGGCAGCTCAAAACGCGTGACCACAGCATTCGACCTGCCGCATGGCGCGCGTGACATCAAGCTAGGCGATGGATTCCACGATTGGTGCTGCTCCACGTACGCGGAAGGGCGCCTGATCAATCACCTGCCGCTGATGCCCAAGTCCACCGAGATGATGTTCTCCTATTTCGTCCCCAGCAAGAATGGAACAGCGGCCATCGACATCACCGCGCCGTCACCCGTGGACAACATGATGGTGCTGGTGCCCGAATCGCTGAAGACGGATTCGGTGAAGGGCCTGGAACCGGGCGGCACGCAGAAGATGGATGAAGGCAACGTGAGTGCGTATCTCGCGTCGAACGTCAAGGCCGGCGACCATGTCAGCGTGGTGTTGACTGGACTTGCGGCCGGCGAGGCAGCGCCAGGCATTGCTGGCGGTGGCGGTTCAACGCAAGTTGCACGCATTGTCGCGGCGGTGGGGGGCGGTCTGATTGTCATCGCCGCCGTTGTGATGTTCCTCTTTCGTGTCGGTGCGGGTGGCAGGTCCACGCCGGCGGCGTCAGCGTGAGTGTGGATGGAGACCCGATGTTTTCCGCAACCATGGATCAACCTCTTGCGATATCAACGGCGATTCCGGAATCGCCTGCGGTGCGCGCCGTGGGCGTGGGAAAGGAAATCGACGGTCGGGCAATCGTTGCTGGCCTGGATTTTACAGTGAACCAGGGCGAGTTCATCGCCTTGCTCGGCGCAAACGGTGCGGGCAAGAGCACATTGCTCAAAATGCTTGCGATGCTGCTTGCTCCTTCGACCGGCGAGCTGCGAATCCTCGGCGAGCGCTGCACCCCTGAAGCCGTGCATCTGCGAAGCCGCATCGGTCTGATCGGACATGGCGCAATGCTGTATCGTGATCTTTCCCCGATGGAGAATCTCGTGTTCTTCGGCCGGTTATATCGCGTGAACGAACCGGCACGACGCGCACGGGAACTGCTGGATTGGCTCGGACTGTCGCAGCGTCGCGATGATCCGGTCAAGACATTCAGCAGGGGCATGATGCAGCGAGCCGCCATCGCACGTGCGCTCATGCACGAGCCGGAGGTGCTCCTCGCTGACGAACCCTTTGCCGGGCTGGACGCGCCGTCCGCTTCGTCTCTGCAGCAAATGCTTCGCGATCTGCACGAACAGGGTCGCACGATCATTCTCGCCAACCACGACATTCATCAATCGCTCGAACTTGCCCGGCGCGTGATTGTCCTTC
>CAZCGB010000717.1:0-1834 GCA_964498045.1 uncultured Isosphaeraceae bacterium | reverse complement strand
CTCATCGACATCGGCTGCAGCGCCTACGACGGCAACAAGGTGATCCAGACCAGCCGGGCGCGCATCGACAATTTCTTCTTCCACGGGGTGCAGAGGCAGCGTCCGACCTGATCGTCTCGCTTGCCGACGCGTTGTCACGTGCGTCGGGTAATCGATCAGGCGCGATGCCGCGTCACTTCACCGCGGCCAGCAACGGATAGGCCATCGCCGCCAGCACGCCGCCGATGATTGGGCCGATGACCGGCACGAGCGCGTAACCCCAGTCGCTGTCGCGCTTGCCGGGGATGGGCAGAAGAAAATGCGCAATGCGCGGGCCGAGATCGCGCGCCGGGTTGATCGCATAGCCGGTGGTCCCGCCAAGCGACAGCCCGATGGCCAGAACGACGAGCGCGACTGGCAACGCGTCCAGCGGACCGAGTATGAGCGCGTTCGCCTCCGTACCTTCTGGGCCGACGTGGCCTTTGTGCGCACCAATGGCCATCACCGCGAACACCAGCACGAACGTGCCGATGACTTCGCAGAAGGTCGCCCAGCCCATGCCGCGGTATTGCGGAGCGCAGCAGAACACGCCAAGTTTGGTGTCGGCGTCGGCGGTGTCGTTGAAGTGCGGGTGATAGAACACGAATACCAGCATCGCGCCGAAGACCGCCCCCAGCATCTGCCCGGTGATGTATCCGGCCACCTTCTCCAAGCCGTAGGCGTTCGGGTCGGCGATCGCCATCGCGACGGTGACGGCGGGATTCAGATGCGCGCCGCTGTATGCGGCAACGCACATGACCGCGACGAACACGGCCATGGCCCAGCCGAAGGTGATGACGATCCACGCCCCGCCTCCCCCGCCGCCGTGGCCTTTGGTCTTGTTGAGAACGACGTTGGCGACGACTCCGTTTCCAAGAAGGATGAGCAGTGCGACGCCGACGAATTCAGCGATGTAGGGGATGTAAGCAGTCATGCGGGGCGTCTCCGGGAAGGCTGGAAACATTCATCGGATGCCGGGCGGAGGCATCCATAGGAATTGCGCATGGCCTGACACGTCAAGCATCGCTCAACAAAGAGCCTTCTCTGCTCGACAATCGCCCAATCGCTGTCAGAACTATCGCGCTGTTTCCGTGACCGGCGCTCGGATACTGCACGATGCATGATTCCATCGCCTATCCTGATTTCGCACTCAACTTGCGCGCGATTGCAACATCATTCGGTGGATCAATGCGAAGGCTAGACCCTGCCAACTTGCTTAAGGCGCACCGCGTAGCACATGTCACCGACACAGATGCGCTTCAGGCCTATCAGACGGGGGTGTGCGGCGGAGGACGGTTTCGCCGAGAGGTGGCAAGCGTCAGGCCTTTCAAAGTCCAGTTCCGACATGCCGCGCTCGGACGCATCGAAGTGGCGCTCATGTGGTCGGCGGGTGAAATGACCGTCGAGGCGGATTTGGATGCGGGTTATCCCTACCTGATTCAGTTCCCATTGACGCAAGCCATCGATCTCGAGATGGACGGTCGGAGCATCCAGGTGGCGCCCAAGTCGGCGATCGTGATGTCTCCCCCGGTTCATGCACGTCGCCGCAATCGCCGCGGCTGGACGCTGGTGTTGGCGCTCAGTCGAGCTCTCATCCACTCCCGGCTGGCGGCGCGTCTCGGGCATGCGCCTTCTGGACGCGTCGCCTTCAGCCCGCTGATCACATCCGGCGCGGCAGAACTGCTCGGCTACGGCGTCATGCTGGTTGAAGCAATCGACCGAGGCCAGGCTGCTCCCGGACGGTCGACAACTGCCGTCTTGGAGGCTGGCCTCGCGGATCTGCACCAGCCGATCCACCACCACCCGGTCGATCAAC
>CAZCGB010000716.1:0-1851 GCA_964498045.1 uncultured Isosphaeraceae bacterium | reverse complement strand
GGTTCCTCGCGAATGCGCAGATTGAACACGCTCATCCATCGTGAGCGATTGGAGACGGCATAGCGCATGATGAGCGGTTCGCCCACGGCCCCGTAATGCGGATCGAGCCGGCGAACCTCGGCGCTGCGTACAACCGCGGCGGCCAGCGCGATGGAGATCACGGCCGCCGCGATGAGCACGCCAAAGATCCAGAACAGCAGGTTGTTCTGGTTGTTCATCGCCGCCATGCCGACCAGCGCGGTCAGGGCGAAGTAGATCAGTCCAGTGAGCAATGGCCGCAGACGGGAATGCATGCGTGACACATGAGTGTACGTGCTGCCCCGGCGTCGACAAAGTTCGGCCAATCGGCTCGCCGCGCGGCAGTTGCAATCATCAGCAGTTGGGTGCACCAATGAGCGATCTCGCCGATCCGCCTTCAGACGGCGCGGAGCGGACGATGCCCACCTCGTCATATCCGATGCCCGGGACGTTGAGACGCTCATCGCCGGGCATCGCGAGTGCATTCCTCGTGACTCCTGGGCATTCGGCGACACGCAGGCGAGGTCAGTAGGATGAAGACATGGGACTGCTGACAACGCTTTCGCACATCACCAACCACCCGCTGTGCCGGTCGAACAAGACCGCGGCTGTGATGCGGTTCGTGCGATGGCAGATCCGAAGCCGATTGATCTCCCGTCCCTACATCATGCCTTGGGTGAACGGTTCGCGGCTGAGTGTTTCGCGCGGCCTGACCGGGGCGACGGCGAACCTCTACTGCGGGATGTTCGAATATCAGGAGATGGCGCTGCTGCTTCACGCGTTGCGGCCAGATGATCTGTTCATTGATGTCGGCGCGAACATCGGCGTGTTCAGCGTGCTGGCTGGCTCTGCGATCGGTTCGCGGGTGCTGGCGTTCGAGCCGACGCCGCTGACGCATCGTCTGCTGCTCGACAACATCCGCTTGAACGCCATGGAGTCCCGCGTTCAGGCTGTCCAGTGCGCTGTGGGGGCGAGGGAAGGCATGGTGACCTTCACCACCGGCCACGGTGAGATGAATCACGTCGCGGTCGAGGTTGACCGAAATGATTCGACGACCGAGGTGCGGGTCGTGACGTTGGATTCCATGACCGCTGATGCGCAGCCTGTGGTGTTGAAGATCGACGTCGAAGGCTACGAAACCGAAGTGCTTGCGGGCGGGGCCGCCTGCCTGAGCAAAGAAAGCCTGCTGGCTGTGATCCTTGAGTTGAACAAGAGCGGCCGTCGGTACGGCCACGAAGACACCGACGTGCACGCGCACATGCTCGCGCACGGCTTCCAACCGTGTTCCTATGCGCCGGACAAACGTCAACTTGAATTCACCGCCGATCGATCGGACGCGTCTCGAAACACGATGTATGTTCGGAATCCGGACCGATTGCGGGAACGGTTGCGAACCGCGCCCAAGTTCACGCTCGCCGACTGCCGGCAGTTTTGAGACTCCCCCAGCAGGTCAAACCTCGCCGCTCATTTGAACTTTTCGAGATCGTCCATCAGGTTCTCATCGTTGAGCGGCTCGGACACGCCGGGAGCCAGGGTGATCAGCAGGCGCCATTTGCTGCTGCTTGCAGGAAGGTTCATGAGCGTCTGGGCGTTCGAGTAGCCGGGCGCGAGCGACTGCACCAGCCACTGCTCTTCCATCCATCCCGTGCCGAACGCGCTCATGATGATCGCGAAATCGCCGGCCGGGTCCGTTCGATTCTGGCCGACCTGTTTGCGATTGGGGTTGTTGGGATCGCGGACGATGCGCACCTCGGCGTTGCTGATGCCCGTGGCGTTGAGGCGCTCGTCGCCGGGCATCACCAGCTGGATGCTGCTGGTCTCGCCGCGCACGAC
>CAZCGB010000715.1:0-1858 GCA_964498045.1 uncultured Isosphaeraceae bacterium | reverse complement strand
GTCATCGTCACCGAAGGCGGGCGGTTCGGCGGCTACGCGCTGCTGATGAGCAAAGGCGAACTGGACATCCGACACAGCAAGCCCGTGTTCATCTACAACCTGCTCGATCTCAAGCGAACGATCTGGGAAGGGCCGGAACTGAAGACGGCCGGCACGCACACCATCGAGTTCATCTTCGAGTTCGACGGCGGAGGCCTGGGCAAGGGCGGCACCGGCACGCTCGTCGTCGATGGCAAGGAGGTGGACAAGAAGCACATGGAGAACTCCACGCCCATCATGTTCCCCGAGGACGAGGATTTCTGCGTTGGACAGGACACCCGGACCGGCGTCGCCATGGTGGAGTATCGATACGACGTGCCGTTCAAGTTCACCGGCGAAATCGAGAACCTGATCTTCAACCTCGGTCCGCGGCAATTCAACGCCATGGACGATGGCAAGGCTGCCGAGGCCGTCGCACGCTCACGCGACTGACCGCGAGCGCACGAGGACAACCGCCCATGAGCAGACCTCTCGCCATCGCCTCGATCATCGAAGCCGTCACCGGCGGCATGCTGGCGCTGCAACCCGCGCTCGTCTCCCGGCTGCTGCTGGGAGCCGAGGCGGCGGGCATGGCGGTGGTCGTTGCCCGCGTCGCCGGCGTCGCGCTGTTGTCTCTGTCCATCGCCTGCTGGCCCGGACGCTCGGCCAGTCGCGCCGCGCTGGTCGGCATGTTTGTCTACACCACCGTCGTAATGGCCTACCTGGCGTGGCTGGGCATTCGCGGCGACTGGGCCGGGCCGGCGCTGTGGCCGGCCGTCGCCGTGCACGCCGCGCTGTGTGCGGCGCTGCCGCTGTCATATTTCTCCTCGTCCAGAAAGGTAAGCACTTCTTGAGCGATATCGGGCACAAGTTGAAACACGAGATCATCGCCGTCGCCCTGACCACGCTGTACTTCGCCGTCTGCTTCGGCCTACTGATCGTGCTGAAGACGCTGGTGCTTGAGGAATACCACGTCGCGTTCTGGAACCTGTCGTTCGCGCTCCTCGGTGCGCTGGTGGTGGCCAAGGTCGTGCTGATCTTCGAACACGTGCCGCTGGGAAAGTGGCTGGAGCATCAGCCGGCAATCATGGACGTCGTGGTGCGGTCAACGATCTACGCGCTGGCGGCGCTGGTCCTCCTCGTGCTGGAGAAGGCCTTTGAAGCCCGGCACGAAGCCGGCGGTTTCGGGGCGTCGCTGCAGACCATTCTTCATCATCGCGACATGCCCCACGTGTGGGCCAACACGCTGTGCGTCGCCGTCGCGCTGGCGGGCTTCAACGCGCTGGCGATCATTCGCCGCCACCTCGGAGAGCTCGGGGGCGGGCGGAGCCTGACAAAGTTGTTTCTCAAGCCGCCGCCCGGCGAGAAGGCCTCGCCTCATCATCCTGGCTCCTCCAGGTGACGCTCGTCGGTCTATTGTTCCAACCTGTCCGGTCCTCGCACGAACGTGCCAACCACACATAAGGAGAATGCTTCATGAGTCGTTCGTCGTTCGCACCAGTCCTGATCGCTCTTGCCGCCGCGCTGACCGCGCATCAGCCGGTCGGCGCACAAACGCCAGCCGCCGCGCTCACGCCGGATGCGGCGAAGCAGATCGCGGTTGATGCATACGTCTACGGCTATCCGCTGGTGACGATGGAGATCACGCGGCGCGTGATGACCAACGTCGCCAAGCCCGAAGGCACGCACGCGCCGATGGGCAGCCTCGTCCGCATGCGGTCCTATCCCGACGCGTCGTTCAAGGATGTCACCGCCCCCTACGCCGACACGCTCTACACCACCGCATGGATCGACGTGGCGAAGGAACTGGCCATGACGGGACGCGTGGTCAGCGGCGCCG
>CAZCGB010000714.1:0-1861 GCA_964498045.1 uncultured Isosphaeraceae bacterium | reverse complement strand
CGAAACCACGGTGTCGGCGTCCAATCGCGCTGACTTGCCGCGCACCGACTCGATGAACGACATGTATCGCAGATCATGTACGCGCTCAATTTCGGTGCGAGCAGCACTGCGAGGCGTCGCGCGCACGACACCGGCGATTGGCCGACGCGCAAGATCATCTTCGATGGCGACCAACCGCCCCGGCCGCTCTGGATGCGACGCGCCGGTGTCATGCAGGCGCATGCGGTCGTCGGAGTAGATGCGGACGGTGTCGGCCATCGTGCGCGGAGCGTACCGTCAATTGAACTCCACCGCCGCGATCAGCATCGTTCCGTATCGCGTCCACAACTCGTCAGCGTTCAAGCGGTGATCCCCGCCGCCGAGCTCGACGGTGATGATGGGAATGCCGAGGTCTTCACCGGCGAACGAACCGAGCGACCCCGGCAGTGCGCCGAGTTTGCCCACCTTCAACCGATGCACGGGGTCGATCGCCACAGCCATCGCGCTTGCGAGAGCCGCGCCGTCGCCATCGTAGTCAATGCACGACAGCGGCTGATGCATGGAGATGATGCGCGCGGGATGGACTTCCATCATGCGTGCATGCAGCGCAAGCGATTCGGGCTCCGACAGCGGTTCGCTGCCGTGACGCCTCCTGCTTGTGAACGAATCGGCCGGGAAGTTGCGGTTGAGATCGACGCCGCGCGCGTTGCCGCGCTGACCAAGCGCAAAGCCGTCGGGATTCGCAAGCGGCACGATCACCAGCGTTCGATCGCGCAACCAATCCGAGGGCGGATTGGCGCCGGCTTCGCGGGCCAATCGCTCCAACAGCGGCGTGCCAGCGGATTCGTCGCCATGAATCGTGCCGACGAACATGACGACCACTGGCCCTTCGCCGATCGTCAGACATTCGATGTCGCGCCCTTGAACACTTCGGCCGATGACTTGGGTCCGGATCGAGTGGCGAGGTGATTCGGCTGATGGAAGGGCGGGCGGCCTGGATGCGCAGCCGCCAAGGAGCAAGGCGGCAATCGCTGCGGCGATCTGCAACCTCCTGCCGCCGGTCACGTTCAGGTCCGAAATTCGCGTGCAGTGCTGCATTGAATCCATCCATGCAATCAACGTGATCTGAATCCGAAGTACCATACGGGAAGGTACGGCTTCGGCGCACCCCATGCACGAATCTCAAGGCCAGCAATCGCAGACACGTTTCCCAGCCGCGGCGAAATTCGATCCCGCAGCGATCACGCGCCCGGTCCCGGAGCTGATGACGTACTACGTCCTGGTCTCGCTGATGACGCTCGCGGGGTTTCCCTTCGTCATCCTGCCGTTCATCTTCAAGTACAACACGCTGCGCTACAGCTTCGACGACAAAGGCGTGTCGATGTCCTTCGGCTGGCTGTTCCGCAAGGAAATCTACCTCACCTACCGCCGCATCCAGGACATCCACGTCACGCGCAACTTCGTGCAGCGCTGGCTGGGCCTGGCGAGCGTGGCGGTGCAGACCGCTTCGGGCTCGAGTGGCGCGGAGATGACCATCGAAGGCATCACCGATCCCGAAGGCCTGCGCGATTTCCTGTATTCCAAGATGCGCGGCGCGAAGGAGCACCATGAGATCGATGGGACAGCGGCGACCCTCCAAGCTCCCGTCGTCGCGTCGGATGACGCGGCGCTCGCGCTGCTTCATGAGATTCGCGATGAGCTTCGCGCGCTGCGAACCGCGCAAAGGAGCCGCTGAAGTGGCTGGACCTTGCGCTGAATGCACCCCATGAACAGAGTCGTGCATGCATCAACGGAATGGATCTACAGCGGCATCTGGCGCGTGATCGTCGTCTGGCTGCGCGTGCCGGTTCTTCCGCCCGACCTGCCGGTGCGCGAGGGTGAG
>CAZCGB010000713.1:0-1862 GCA_964498045.1 uncultured Isosphaeraceae bacterium | reverse complement strand
GCACTACCCAATGACAGTCGGAGGTGAAGAGATCAAGATGATCTCCATGTTCTCCGACAATCAAGGCGACATCTGGGTCGCCGGGCAGGAACACGGCCCGTACAAGTTCAACGGCAAGACATTTGAGAGATTTGCGCCGGCGGTTGCAGCGGTTACCGAGCCGCAGAGGAAGAGCGATCCCTACTTCACCCCCACCGAAGGCAAGATCACCGCCACCATGCCGCGCGTGATCATTCGCGGCATTCGCGAGGATCGCAAAGGCAACATGTGGTTCGCCACCTTCGGCGGACCCATTCGCTACGACGGCAAGAACTTCAGGAACTTCCAGGACGAAGCCGGCCTCCCCAAGACGCGCGTCTTCTCGGTGTTGGAAGATCGACGCGGCGCACTGTGGTTCGGCTCCATCACCGGCGGCGTAACGTGCTATGACGGGAACACCTTTACGAAATTCACCACGAAAGACGGCCTGGTCGGCAACGACGCTCATTGGATCTTCGAAGATCGTGATGGCAACATCTGGATCGGCACCCTGAACGGAGTCAGTCGTTACGACGGCAAGTCGTTCACCAACTTCACCACCAAAGACGGGCTCGTCGATAACGCGGTCTACACGATCGGCCAGGATCCTGCAGGGCGAATCTGGTTCGGCACCCAGGGCGGCATCTGCTCGTACGACGGTAAGTCGTTTGCCAATCTCGCACTCCAGGTCGGAAGAACGTTTCAGAACGTACGCGCGATGGCGGTGGACAAATCGGGCAACCTCTGGTTCGGCGGCCAAGCCGGCGCGTTCCGAATCGACGGCAAGGGACTGACGGCGTTCACTTCCAAGGATGGCCTGGTGGATGACTTTGTCGGCTCGATCATCGTCGATCGAGCGGGCAACGTCTGGCTTGGACATCCCGGTCAGGGCGTTGAGAGAGGCGGCGCCACCCGATACGACGGCAAGTCCTTCAAGCAATTCACCAAGAACGATGGCCTCAACAGCGGCAACGTATATGCCATGGGCGAAGACTCCGCCGGCAACATCTGGTTCGGCAGCGTTGATGCAGGCGCGTGCCGCTACGACGGGAAGACTTTCACCAATTTCTCCGCAAAGTGAGGATGGCTGAGAGGGAAGTGGCTCGCGGGACACGAAGTACTCTTGAGGTACTGATGGGCGGGCATCGGCACGCGCTCGCCGCTACGGCTTGCTCGCCATGACCACGCGTGTCGCGCCCCAGGGGCCAAAGGTGAACCAGAACAGCGGCCCGACCGATCGACTGGTGCGGGTCACGGTCAGGCCGCATGCCTGCAGTTCGCGGGCATAGGCGCGCGTCTGGCGGACGTCGGCGATCATCATTCTTCCCCCGCTGCGCAATACGCGCGCGGCTTCGCGGATGGCCTTGGCGCGCTCGGCCGCGCCCGGCACGTTGTGGATCGCGAATGAACTGACGACCACATCAAACGAACCATCAGTGAAGGGCAACTGGCGCATGTCGGCCGTGTGGAGTTCGACGCGGTCGGCGACGCCTTCCAACTCGGCGTTGCGACGCGTGACGGCCTCGGCGTTGCCGGATTGATCCTTCCTGCTCCAGATGTCGACGCCGACGGCTCTTCCGCCCTTGGTCAATCGCTGCGCCGCCATGAGCAGCACCGCGCCGCGGCCGCAGCCGATGTCGAGCACGCGCTCATCGCCTTTGAGATCGAGCTCATCGAGCAGGTTTGCCCACTCGCGGAACTTGCCGATGCGCGTGCTGTAGAGGAAGCACCCAGCGACGATGAATATCCACAGCGTGCCGAAGGAGCGCGCGATGATGGAAAAGCGATACGCGCCGATGGCGTGGCCGTTGGGGCCATCGATGAGGTCCATGATGAGGCTGGTG
>CAZCGB010000712.1:0-1862 GCA_964498045.1 uncultured Isosphaeraceae bacterium | reverse complement strand
ATGAGCGGTATCACATCGATCAGTCAAAGCTGGACGCAGTCGGCCGCATGGGAGGCTTGGGCTACACGCGCACGCGCGACCGATTCACATTGCCCATGGGCAAAGATGCGATCCGGTGAATCGCCCTGTCTCCCGCCCCTCAAGACTCACTTCGTCAGTTTCCACCACTTCTTGCCACTGGCTGCCGCCGGTTCTGTTTGCTGGGAGGCAGTGGGGGTGGTGGTCACGGCAGGTGTTTCGCGTTCGGAGATGGAACGCAGGCGCAATGCGGACTCTCGCAGGCTGGCGACCGCCGCATCGCGGGCCTTGTTCAGCGCGTCGAGTTCGGCGACGACGCGCTGGCGATGCTCAATCGCCGCAGCGAGTTCCGTCTCATCATCTTCATCAGCAGCCTCCAGCGTCTCATCGGCGGTCACCCACGCCTCCTCAATGCGCGCCAGCCGGCTCTGCAGGTCGGTCACTTTCGCCGCGGCATCGTCCAGCGACCGTATCTGGCCGTGCAGAAGATTCAGCGTGCGCAGGGCACGCTCGGCCTTCTCCGACGCGGCGAACTTCGTCGCCTCAAGATTGTTCAGCCGCTGTTTGAGCGATTCCTCGCTCAACTGCAACTCAGCCAACTGCTGCTCGCGGGCGGCGATCTCCGAATCCAACCGCTCTGTCTGCGATTTCGCTTCGCGCTCACGATTGGCGATGCGATCGCGCAGCTCTGCGGCGGCGTCCTCAAGCTCGCTGGCCCGGGCCAGCGCGTGATGCAATGACGCTTCCGCAGTCTCCAGCTTCGCGCGAAGTTCCGCCAGCGCCTTGTCTGCGGTCTCGCGCGACGCGCGGGTCTTCTCCAATTCCTCGCGCAGCGCCGCTTCGCTCAATGTCAGACGCTCGATCTCGTCGAGATGGCCGGCGACCGCGTCCGCCGACCGCTGCGATTGCTCGCGGTTGGCTGACTCCAGTTCCTCGATGCGGGCTTCCAGCGAACGAACGCTCGCGCCCATGCCGTCGATCTTGTGCCAGGACTCTTCGAGTGCCCGATTGAGGTCGGCAGCATGTGCGCGCTCCGTCTCCGCCGCCTGCTCAGCCTGCTCGCCCCGCGTACGCCAGGTGGAAAGCGAGGCTTCAGCATCCTCCAGCTGTTTGAGCACAGCATGATGATCGGACGAAACCGTGTCGGACGCG
This sequence comes from uncultured Isosphaeraceae bacterium, assembly GCA_964498045.1. Taxonomy (GTDB): domain Bacteria; phylum Planctomycetota; class Phycisphaerae; order Phycisphaerales; family SM1A02; genus DATKJG01. The sequence continues at coordinate 692 of CAZCGB010000712.1, read as the reverse complement.
GTGCGGGCCTCGCGCAGCAGAGATTGAAGATTCTGCACCTGATCCTGAAGTTCAGTGGCCTGCTGCACATCGGTTTCCCGCTGCTGGCGCAGCCCGGAAACCTCGCCTTGCATGCTCGCTTCGAGTTCCGCCAGCCGACTCGCCAGCGATTCTGCGCGTTCGCGTTCTTGATCGAGTTGCGCCGCCAGCTCACCTGCCCGGTCGGCGTCGCTTCGCAGGGCGTCGCGGGCCTCTTCGAGATCCTTCAGGCGCGACTCAAGCTCGGCCGTGCGCGCCGCTGCGGCATCGACGCGATCGCGCTCGACTTCCAGAAGCCGTTCGAGTTCGATGGCGCGCTCGGCCTGCTCGGAATCAGCCTGCGATTGCTCGACGTGCGACGTGAGCTCGGAGACACGCTCCTCGGCGGTCTGCGCGCGGCGGCGCTCGATATCCAGCAGGCCATGAATCTCCGCGATCTGCTCTGCCGCCGATGATGGCATCGTCTCGCGGCGGAGCGCGTCGAGCTCGCGAGCCAGCTGGTCCGCACGCTGCTCGGAGTCCACGGCCAGACGCCGCTGATGATCGACGTCTGCCGTCAATTGCGCGATTCGCTCGATTTCACGTCGCTCGGCTTCGCGGGCGCGGTACGAGGCTTCGGCCAGCGCCTGCTCCAACTCGTCGATGCGCGAATCGGATGGCAGCGGGATGTCTTC
>CAZCGB010000711.1:0-1873 GCA_964498045.1 uncultured Isosphaeraceae bacterium | reverse complement strand
GCCTGCATCCCACGTCGGAGACGTATTGAATGACCATGCTGCGCACGCCTTTCCTCCAATCTTCATCGACTGTCCAATGACCGCGGTCAGACGACCGCCTCGAACAGCATCGTCTGCTTCATCTCCACCTGCAGTGCGGGCCGGATCACGCGCAAGAGAGGCGTGGGCTGCGACTGGTGCGTGATGGTCAGCCGCTCCAATGCATGCGGCATCTCGCGCTGCCACAGGCTGCGCACGTGCTTCGGGCAGTTGCACTCACGCGAGAGATGCAGCAGCGCGATGTGGCTGAGTTTTGACCGCCGCTCGATCTCGCGCGTGGCTTCGATCGCCTGCTGGTTGGAAAGGTGACCCGCGCCGTCCATGATGCGGCGCTTGAGATAGGCCGGCCGGGCGCTGGCCTCCTGCATCGGCGGGTCATAGTTGGATTCGATGCACAATGCGTGCAGGTTGACGAAGCGATTGATCAGCGTGCGCGGCACGCGGCCGAGATCGGTCGCATAGCCCAGGCGATGCCCTTCGTGCTCGATCACGAAGCCGACCGAGCCCAGGTCATCGTGGGCCAACAGCACGGCCTCGGCTTGAACGCCTTGATCGAGATCGACGTCATCGGTGAACAGCGACGTCTCGCGCGCGGTGAGTCCCGCGCGCCAGGCCATGCGGCGATGCGTGCGATGCGCGTGCATGCGCAACGGGTTGTCGCTCAAGCTCCGCCTGGCGATGACCTTGATCCATCCCGCGTGAAAGTGATCGGTGTCGAAGTGCGTGAGGATGATCGCCGAGACGTCATCGAGCGTCGCGCCAAGCGACGAGAGCAAGGCGGCGGTGCGGCGAGGCGAGAGCCCCGCATCGATGAGGAAACACGAGCGTGCAGGCGATGGCGTCGTCGCCGATTGAGTGCCCGCGAAGACGGCGGTGCAGTTGCCCGCGGAGCCGCTGGCGAGCACGCAGAACGCCAGCGGCGAGGCGCCATGATCGGTGGCTGAAGATGGAACCGAAGATGCGGACATCCGTGCGGCCATCGTATCGCGACGCCTGCCGCAAAGCCCAGGGATGGCCATCCCTGGGCTTTGATTCGCGCAATATCATGCGGCGACGAAAGGTTGCGACATGAATTCCACCACCGACCGCCTCAGCGTCACCAAGACCTTCAAGCTGTACGTCAACGGCGCGTTCCCGCGCTCGGAGTCGGGCCGCTCGCTGATCGTGCGGAATGCGACGGGCGATGTCCTGGCGCATATCGCGCACGCGTCGCGCAAGGATCTGCGCGACGCGGTGGAAGCGGCGGCCGCAGCACAGCCGAAATGGGCGGCCGCGACGGCGTACAACCGCGGGCAGGTGCTGTACCGCATGGCTGAGATGCTGGAAGGCAAACGCGATGAGTTCGCCGATGCGCTGTGGGAAACGTCGAAACGTCGAAACGTCAAAACGTCAAAATCAAAGAACGCGAAATCTGTCCCCAGCCGAACGGGGGGCTGGCAACCCGCGGACGCGGAATCTGAAGTGAGCGCATCAATCGATCGCCTCGTCTGCTTCGCCGGCTGGGCCGACAAGTTCGCGCAGGTGCTTGGCTGCAACAACCCCGTGGCGGGCCCCTACTACAACTTCACCGTGCCCGAACCCACGGGCGTCGTAGGCGTGCTGTCGCCTGCCCCCCCGCTCGGCCCTTCGCTGTTGGGATTGGTATCGCTGATCGCCCCGCCGCTGTGCGCGGGCAATGCGGTCGTCGCCATCGCCGATGATGATGCGATGCTGCCGGCGGCCATCCTCGGCGAAGTCTGCGCCACGTCCGATGTGCCCGCGGGCGTGATCAACATCCTCACTGGCCAGCGGAAGGAACTGATCGAGCATCTCGCGCAGCATCGCGCGGTGAACG
>CAZCGB010000710.1:0-1875 GCA_964498045.1 uncultured Isosphaeraceae bacterium | reverse complement strand
CAATGCCCGGCTTGGGAAAGTCAGAAACGTCGCGAATCAGGATCTCCAATCGGTTGGGCATGGCGGCAGTGAAACGTCAAAACGTCGAAACGTCAAAACGTCGAAATTGAGGAGGTAGCCGCGCAAGTGCGCATCGACACGTTGACTTTTCGACGTTTCGACGTTTCCATCACCTCATGGCCGACGCCAAGCCTTCGCCCTCCGCCCGCCGACGACTTGAGACCGTCGAACCCATCGGCAAGCGCGTGCTCATCCGCAAGGATGAGGATAAGAAGACCACCAAGGCGGGCATCCACTTGCCAGACAAGATCGAGATTCCGACCTTGATCGGCCGCATCGTCGCCGTCAGCGCGCAGGTCGAGAACGACAAGGACTATCCAATCAAGCAGTACGACCGGGTGCTGTTTGCGCCCAAGCAGGCAATTCCCGTGGACTTCGAGGGCGACAACCGGCTGTTCGTGATTCCCGTGGAGGATGTGGTGGCGGTGTTCCGCGCGGATGGATGAATCCGGATTGGCGCGATGGTCTCCGCCGAATCGTCGATTCCAGTCATCAAACGCGAATCGTCAATCGCATGTCCCGCCCCGACTACACTCTGCCGCTCGATCAACTGCCTGATCCCTTGCCGATCGAGCCGCTGACGAAGCCGTTTGACGTGACGATCACGCCGCCGGGATCGAAGTCGATCACGTGTCGGGCGTACGTTCTGGCGGCGTTGGCCAATGGCGAATCGAAGATCATCCGGCCGTTGCGCGCCGACGACACCGATCTGCTGCTGAAGTCGTTGTGTACGCTCGGAGTCGAGGCGCGCTGGGAAGGCGAGGATGTCTTCATCAAAGGCGTGGGAGGCCGCTTCCCGCGCGGCGGCGAAATCAATCTCGGCGATGGCGGCACGCCGACGCGCTTCATGATCGCCTGCGCGTGTCTCGCCGCCGAGTCGGTGACGGTGGATGGCTCGAAGCGCATGCGCGAGCGGCCGATCGCCGAAGGCGTGGACATGCTGCGGCGACTCGGGGCGAAGATCGAGTACGTCGAAGCGGAAGGACGGTTGCCGGTGCGTGTCTCGCCCAGCGAGAAGTTCGTCGGCGGCGAGATCGAAGTCGGACAGACGCAGTCGAGTCAGTTCATCTCGGCGCTGATGCTCATTTCACCGGCGCTTTCACAGGGCATCCAGTTGCATGTTCATGACAGACTCACCAGCGCCTCTTATGTTGAACTGACTCGATACGTTCTGAAGCAATTCGACGCGAAATACCGCCGCGGATTTTTCTCTCAGGCACGCACAATAATTCCTCACCAATGGCTTGGCGCTGTCGATTTCGAAATACACGCCGACGCAAGTTCAGCCATCTACTGGAGCCTTGCCGCCAAGATAGTGGATGGTTCGAGAATGCTGATTTGCGGACTTCATCCGCACTGGTCGCCGCAACCTGACTTCGGCGCAATTGGTGCTCTCGATCGGTTCGGCGGCATCAGTCATCCGGATTACGACCAGGAAACGGGGCTTGTCGTCAGCAGTGCAGGTCGATTGCATGGTCAAAGGATTGACTGCGATGCTTTTCCTGACGGGTCAATCGCACTGGCGATAGCTTCAGCATCGGCGGATGACGCCTCGCGCCTCACCGGCCTGCGCACGTTGCGCGTCAAGGAAACCGACCGCATCGCCGCGCTGGCCAACGAACTGCGAAAAGTCGACTGCGTGGTCGCCTCCGGCGACGACTGGATCGAGATCAAGCCACCCGACCGTGCGGCTCGGCGCGCGACCAGCGCCAACCGCCTGGCAGAGCCCGGGGCTATCAGCGACGCGCCCGTCATCATCGAAACCTACAACGACCATCGCATGGCCATGGCGTTCGCGGTGCTGGGACTCGGGGC
>CAZCGB010000709.1:0-1883 GCA_964498045.1 uncultured Isosphaeraceae bacterium | reverse complement strand
TCTGGCCCTGGTTCAGGGCGGCGTCAAGGTCGAGTTGCGGAGCGTTGTCGAACTGCGGAACCTGGAACAGCAGATCGCGAATGTCGTATACCAGCAGCACCGTTCGCTTGCGCAGGGCTTCGTCGCTGGAAATGGTCAGCACGCCGTCCTCGATGGCCCATTGCGGCTGATCCGCGCCCTCGCCGAGCTGATCAAGCACGCGCTCGAGCGCGACGGACATCGGCACATCCTGAAGCTTCAGGGTGACCTGTGCGTCCTTGTCGATGCCGACGTTGCCGAGGGCTTTGTAGTCGACGTACACGTCGAGACCGGTGACCTGCTCCATGAACGCGACAACCTGCTCAAGGCTGTTGCCGTTGAAATCGATTGGAACCTTGGTTTCGGACAGCCGTTGGCGAACTGAACGCTCCGCGTCGGATTCCTGATAGCCGCCCACGGTGCCGCGGCGCATGCTCAATTGCGGCCAATCCACGGGGTATTCCATCACGCCGCTGACCGACTTCGGCCCTGGGCCGGTGAAGTTTCGTCGCGGAATGATCAGCGACTGCTCGTTCTCGACCTCGAGCTGGGTGTAGCCGAAGTTCTTGATCTTCACGTGCTCCATGTACTCACGATAAAGCTGCGCGGTCACGATCAGGTCGCGCATGGTCATGGCTGAGGGATTCATCGGGTCGATGAACAGCACCTCATCCACCACCTGCAGCGCTTCGTCGTACTTCAGTTCCATCTGCAACTGACGAACGCGCTTGAGAGCCTCTTCCACCTGCTGTTGACGTTGCGCCGCTTCGCGCTGCTGAGCTTCCTTCTTGGCTTTCTCAGCTTCGATCCGCGCCTGTTCGGCCTCGGCCAAAGCCGCGTTCTCGCGATCCTTGCTGATCTTGTTCTGCAGTTCATCACCCTTGTTGCGAAGGGTGCGGTATTCGGTGTCAGAGAGCACGCCGCGACGCGTATCGAGCATGGCCATCGCGCCGACGATTTCGCGCGTCGCATCTTCATACTGCGCCGCAGCAAGTTTCTCACGCGCCGAGTTGTAGGCGGCGTCGTACTCAGCCAGCGCACGCTCGCGCTGAAGCTTGATGCTTTCCGCCACGTCCTGGCTGGTGTTGCCGGCCTGAAGGAATCGCTGGGCCTCGGCCTGGCCGTTCATCGCCTCCTGGTTGCCGGGCATGTACGTCAGCGCCTCAGCATATTTGTTGGCGGCCTCCGAGTAGCGTTTGTTGGCCAGGGCTTCGTTGGCGGCGGCGAGCGCAGCTGCGCCCTTTTCCTGATCCGTCTGCGCCGGCGGCTCCTGCGCCGATGCCGAGTTGCAATACAAGGGCGCGCCGAGCGTCATGCTCATTGCACCCACAAGCGCGATCAATCCGAGTCGGGGTTCCGCAAGCGATTTCATTCGCATCTCCGAGGACCTAAGTGGCCGAGCAAAAGCCCGGCTGACGAGTTGCTGCCGAGGGGCGTCCGATCCATTCGCTTTCAGGTGTCATGCCGTTACGTCCGAGCAGACCACCCAATCCACTCAGACAGCCCACCAAGGTACTTCGGGCGGAAAAGTGTTGCAAGCCTTCCCGGTCGGTTCGCCAAAGATTGTGAGTGCTTACTCTCCGGCATCGACCTCTGCCCGTGGCCAATCGGCAATCCTGGCGGGCGATGATCGGCCAACGCTGGCCGCTTCCGGTCATCGCACGCCGGCTCCAGCATTCGTGCGACGCATCTCATCGGCCGACAGCGGCTTTCCACTCGACATCATGAACAGAAAGGCGTCAAAGAGGTAGCCGGAATCATGCGGCCCGGGTGACGCCTCCGGGTGATACTGAACGGCAAACAAGGGCTTTTTGCGATGCCGGAAGCCAGCAACCGTGCCGTCGTTCATGTGCAGGTGCGTAACC
>CAZCGB010000708.1:0-1885 GCA_964498045.1 uncultured Isosphaeraceae bacterium | reverse complement strand
ATGCGAAAGGGCCGGAGCTCGCCGCGTCGCTCGATCCCGCGGGATTCGCCGAATACGTGCGATTGGCCCATCGGGCGTTCACGATGCTCGGCAAGCGCGCGAAAGTCGTCAACGCTATCGAACAGGATGTGCGGCAGGTCTCGCGGCAGTCGTTGACGACGACGCGCTCGCTCACCATCGATCACGTGCTTTCACGCGAAGACCTGACAATCAAGCGCCCAGGTACCGGTTTGCCGCCATGGACGCTGGAGCGCGCGATCGGGCGGCGACTTGCGCGCGCCGTGGAGGGTGATGTGCCGCTGACAGAGGCGGATTTGGCATGATTCGGAATCGATCAACACCCATTCAATGAATCATCCACTGCGCAACATCGCCGTCGTGACCGGCACGCGCGCTGAATTCGGCCTGTTGCGCAGCGTGATGCACGCGATACGGGCCAATCCGTCGTTGCGATTGCACACCGTGGTCACCGGCACGCATCTGCTTGGGCCGGGGTTGACGATCAACGAAGTTGCCTCCGAGTTCGAGGTTTCCACACGCATTGAGATGCAGAAGCCCGACGATTGCGTGTGCGACGGCGACGCACGTGCTTTCGGACGCGGCATCACGGGACTCGCTCATCACTTCGCCGCGCAGCGTCCCGATGTTGTTCTGGTCCTCGGCGACCGCATCGAAGCGTTCGCCGCCGCGTCGACCGCGGCCGTGGCGGGCATTCGCATCGCGCACATGCATGGCGGCGACCGGGCCGAAGGCATCGCTGATGAATCGATGCGCCATGCCATCAGCAAACTAGCGCACCTGCATCTGCCGGCGACCGAGCAATCCGCGAATCGATTGATTGCCATGGGTGAGGAACCCAGGCGCGTGCATGTCGTCGGCTCGCCCGCGATGGATGAGATCGCCGCAGCGCCAGCGATGAGCGATGCGGCGTTCGCTGAACTCGGCTCGCCGCAGATCGTCGTGCTGCTGCACCCGACAGGCGATGAAGAAGGCATTGAGCGCGAGCGAGCCGCGCGCCTGCTGGATATCTGCGGCAAATCAGGCCGCACACTGGTGCTGCATCCGAATCACGACCCCGGCCGCACAGGCATCATGGAGGCGATCGATCACTCAGGTTTGCCGCATCGATCGCATCTGCCACGCGCGAAGTTCCTCGGGCTGTTGCGGCGGTCCAAGGCGCTCGTGGGCAACAGCAGCGCGGGGTTAATCGAAGCAGCGGCGATTCCAATCTGGTGCGTCAATGTCGGCCCGCGGCAGGGCGGCCGCGAGCGGGCGGCCAACGTCCTCGACGTCGACAACTGGCATTATCAGACGATTGAGGCTGCGATTGCCCGGGCATTGAAGATGTCGGTCGGCGCAATCAAGCACCCCTACGGCGATGGCCGGACCGGCCAGCGCGTGGCGGAACTGCTGGCGTCAATCGATCTCGACGCGATCCCGCTGCGCAAGCGCAACACGTATTGAGCGCGATAACACCGCGCAAAACAAGGCGTTTGCGGCCGCGCGCCGTCAAGTCGCGCCCTTGCCGGGTCGATCTCAACCCAAGCCGATTCGCGGACGCATTCCCGATTCGTGATGGCGGCTGCGCGCCAGGGGCCCGATCCAGGAGTTCAGAGATGACCACGACCACGACGACCGCCACGCCGATTCCCACCACGCCCGAAACCCAGGCGGTGGTCGAATCTTCGATCAAGAACATCAGCCACATCGCGACGCTGCCGGAGATCACGCTGCGCATCATCGAGCTGGTCGAGGATCAGTCGTCCACCGCGCAGGACCTGCACAAGGTGATTCAGAACGACCCAGCGCTGTGCAGCCGCATCCTCAAAGTCGTCAACTCAGCGTTCTACGGGCTGCCGCGGCAGATCGGCTCGATCAACCGCGC
>CAZCGB010000707.1:0-1886 GCA_964498045.1 uncultured Isosphaeraceae bacterium | reverse complement strand
TGCTGACATTGCCGCGCTGCGTGTGCTGGCGGATTGGTCTCCGCGGATTAGTTTGGATGCCGGTCTGCATGCGCTGGCCGCAGCCGCCCGAACGCCACTGCGAGCCACAGCGTGAACAGCGTCTGCCCCCTCTGCGGAAACCGTTCTTCAACCGAGATATTCCTTGCGCATCACCAACCCGCGATGCTCAATCGTTTGCTGCCGACGAGAAATGAGGCCTTGCACAGCCGCGCTGTCGACCTGCATTTCCGGCGCTGCGATGATGTTGAAGGCTGTGGATTCGTCTGGAACGCCGCCTTCGATGTCGATTCGGCGACGTACGCGCCGGGATATGTGAACGACCAATCGCAGTCGGCTGGGTTTCGATCGCATCTTGCGCAGGTGCGCGTCCGAATTGCGAAGATGGCTGAGTCCGCTCCGGGCGAGATCCTCGAAATCGGATGCGGACAAGGGGATTTTCTGCGAGAACTGTGCGCGATCACCAATCGCGCAGGCGTTGGATTCGATCCTGCCTTTGATGTTCAGTCTGAACGGAATCCGTCTCGCCCGCTGTCGCGCGGCGGCGGATCGTCGCTTGGCGACAACCGTGTCAGCGGGAAGACTGGGCACGGGGTGCGCGTGCATCAAGCGGTGTTCGATGACGCCGCCATTGGCCAGGTCGATGGACAAGCATCGGTCGTGATTTGCCGACATGTGCTTGAGCATCTGCCGAATCCCCTGCTGGCGATGACGCACGCCTCGCGAGTTCTGCACCGTGACGGTTCGCTGTACGTCGAGGTTCCGTGCGTCGATTGGATCGTCGAAAGCAGCGCGTTCTACGATTTCTTTCATGAGCACTGCTCCCTTTTCTCGCCTCGTTCATTGCGCCGTGCATTGAGCGAGGCGGGGTTCTCGGGCATTCGGATTAATCGAGTGTTCGGCGGCCAGTACCTCGCCGCAGAAGCGAGATTTGAGAAGCTCAGCGGCGCTGATTTGACTCACGACGTGGTTGTGAATGCAGACGCGGTCTGCACACGCCGATCGCTGTCGTCGGCCATGAGTCGATTCAAGGACGAAATCGACGCGGAGTTGGCTGTGCGGCCCGTCCTGGTCTGGGGCGCGGGCGCGAAGGGCGTCAGCCTCGTCAATCACCTGCATCTGGATTCCTCGCGCATACCCGCGTTGATCGACATTCACCCCTTCAAACAGGGGCTTTTCGTTCCGATCAGCGGTCAGCAAGTCATCGCGCCGATCGAAGTGGATCGGTTCTTGCGTGACGAATCGCTGCTTATCCTCGTGATGAATCCGAATTACGCCGGCGAAATTCGCCGCACATTGAACGAGCTGCGCATCGATGCCGAAGTTCGAGTGATGGACGGGAGGCCGCGCGTTGCGCTACATTGTTGACGATGACCAGTTCACGATCGAGCCTCTGTCGACCGACAAGCGCGCTGGTGAATCAATCTCATGGTTTGGTGACGCCGGGTTCGCATTGCTCTCGCGATGGTGGACACAGGCGTCGTGGCAGCGCCGGTATTCGTACCAATTCAGCTGGCTGGGGAGGCCGATCATCCAGCTTCCCGCTGACGTCATGATGATGCAGGAGATCATCTGGCGGACGAAGCCGACGGTGATTGTCGAGACCGGCATCGCGCATGGCGGATCAGTCGTGCTGCATGCGTCGCTCCTGAAGCTGACGCATGATGCACAAACTCAAGTGCCCCGGCCTCATGTCATCGCGATCGACGTCGAGATTCGTGCGGCGAATCGCGCGTCTCTCGAAAGTCATCCGCTGCGTTCGATGTACACGTTGATTGAAGGCAGTTCGATCTCAGCTTCGACGATTGATCGGGTTCGCGCCCTGCTGCGTCCGGACGATCGCGTGATGGTCGTGCTGGATTCCAACC
>CAZCGB010000706.1:0-1892 GCA_964498045.1 uncultured Isosphaeraceae bacterium | reverse complement strand
GAAGAATCCGCCGAGATGCCCCCGCGGCTGCAGCAGCAGCCACACCGGCGCGATCGACGCGAGGAAGCAGTATGCCAGCAGCGCGACATCCCACACGCGCCGCGCCTGGTCCTGATCAAGGTGCAGCCACGTCGCCACATCCAGCGGCATGAACTGGCCGACCCAGACGCTCAGGCCGACCAGCGGCAGGAAGATGACCGTCGCCAATCCCAAACCGATTTTCGTGAAGCGCAGCAGCGCGCCCATCACCAAGGGCAGCGCGAGGTACAGCAGCGACGACGTCGCGATCGAGCCCGCGGGGATGATCTTCTCCACGCCGTTGATCGTGACCGGAAACGATTTGATGAACGAGGACGCGACGATGTCGGTGAACGCGACGATGATGTACACCAGCGCGATCCACACGAACAGCAGGAACAGCACGTAACTGCGCCTGCTCATGTGCTCCTTGACCACCTCGGCGATGGAGCGAGCCTTGTGGCGGATCGACGCCACCAGCGCGGTCATGTCGTGCACGCCGCCGATGAAGATGGAACCGACGAGGATCCAGACCAAGGCCGGCAGCCAGCCGAACATCACGCCCGCGAGGATGGGTCCGACGATGGGCCCTGCCGCGGCGATCGCGCTGAAATGCTGGCCGATGAGGAACTTCGGCTCGATCGGCTGATAGTCGATGTCATCGCGGAACTCGACGGCGGGGGTGACGCGAGAATCATCCAGATGCAGCAATCGCGCGAGCAGGCGGCCGTAGATCGCGTACGCGGCGGACAACACCGCTGCGCTGATGAGCATGATCGCGAGAAGACTCATGAGCGCGCAGTATAAACGACGCGCGCAGGCGAAAGGGCCAGCCACTTCGGTGGCACGACTTTGAAGCCGCGCAAAGGCGCTGAAGTGCCTGGCCCTTGGATGAACCTGACCAATTCGGATTTACAATTCAGCGCGCTTGTATGTGCCTTGGAACGCCGTCGTCCACGTCTTGCCTTCGTCAGCCGACTCCTCGATCAACTGCGTGATGGTTCCGTCGGCGTTGGGAGTGAGCGTGGATCGCATCTTGCTGCGCTTGCCGTCGTGCGTCGCGGTCTCGCCGGTGGTGCGCATGGCGCCGTTCTCGAACGCGCCCCAGGTCTGCAGCGAGTCGCCGTCAGCGTCGATCCACACCTGCACCCATTGCTTGCGCGTGGCGTCGTAGTAATTGATGCTTGTTCCGCTGGTTCCGCCCGCCGAGGTCCAATGCTCGATGATCGCCCGGCCCTTCAGCGCGCTCTCGATGGTGTTCGAGCCCGCCTTCTTGCCCTGCGGGCCGATCACATCCCACGAGCCGATCCAGAAGTCCAACTGCCGCTCAGCAGGGAGTTTGGCGATGTCGTCGGCGTTGAAGCCCTTGGCCGTCTGCTGCTTGGCGCCTTGACCATCCTCATCAGCGATGGCGATTTCGCGGATGCCATGCTCTCCACGCGCGCCGGCCGCACCCGCCGCGCCGCCTTCGCCCAGAGACTTCACGAACGCATCGAAGCGCGGATCGCTCTTGAGGTTGGTCATGTCCTCGTCGTTGGCGAGTTGATCGGCATCGTCGAAGCCGCCGACCTTGGCTTTCTCCAGCCATGCGAAGGCCTGATCCTTCTTGCCCTTTATGGCATAGACGCACGCGACGTTGTATGCCGCGACGCCGCGGTTGGCGGGGAACTCCGCAGCCATCAGGTGAATGGGCAGCGCCTCGTCGATGTGGCCTCCCGCGTGCAGGCTGTAGCCCAGGTAGTGCCAGGCCTGTGCGTTGTCTGGATTGGCGGAGACGATGAGCCGGAACATCTCAGCCGCCTCATCGAATTTCTCCTGCTGCAGCAGTGCCTGGCCGTCGCGGATGGTTGGCGTGGAAGGCGTGGCGTCCGAAG
>CAZCGB010000705.1:0-1894 GCA_964498045.1 uncultured Isosphaeraceae bacterium | reverse complement strand
GGTCAAGGCCGCGCAGAAGGCTGCCGAGAACGCCACCGGATTCGGTCGCATCATGGAGTACGCCTCCATTTTCTCCGGCGGATCGTTCAGCCAGTCCACCATCTTCGGCCTGGGCATCATGCCGTACATCACGGCGTCGATCATCTTCCAGCTGCTGCAGACCGCCATTCCGCGTCTTCAGGAACTCAAGAAGGAAGGCGCTTCGGGCCAGCAGAAGGTCAACGAATGGACGCGCTACGCCGCGGTCGCCATGTGCGTGATCCAGGCGATCATGTGGCTGAAGTACCTCTTGAGCATGAAACTTGTCATGCCGGAGTTTCTCACGCCTGTCGGGCTCGTCGTGTTCTACCTCTCCGGCATCACGGCACTGACCGCCGGCAGCATGTTCCTGATGTGGCTGGGTGAACAGATTGACAAGTACGGCATCGGCAATGGCGTGTCGTTGATTCTGACGGCCGGCATCATCGCCCGCATGCCGCATGCCGTGCAGTGGCTGATTGCGAACTTTGATCCGAGCCAGCAGGCTGAGGCGGGCAAAGTGGGTCTTGTCGGACTGCTGTTCCTCGTTTCGGCATTCGTTTTCGTCACGGCGGGCGCCATCATCATCACTGTCGCTCAGCGGCGCATCCCGATTCAGCAGGCCAAGCACACGCGTGGTCGCAAGGTGTACGGCGGCCAGAAGCACTACTTGCCCCTGCGTCTCAACCACGCCGGCGTGATGCCGATCATCTTTGCGTCATCGTTGCTGGTGTTTCCGTCGGCGTTCTTTGGTTTCCTCTCCGGCGCAGCCGCGAGCGGCCCCAACTGGTGGGCGTCGACCACCCAGTTCCTGCACAACAATTTCCAGATCGGCGAATATCCGTATGTCATCGCCGAGATCATCCTCATTTATTTCTTCTCGTATTTCTGGACGACGGTGGTGTTCAGCCCGGAGGAAATGAGCAAGCAGTTGCGCGATTCGGGCAGCTTCATTCCGGGATTGCGTCCGGGGCCGCGCACTGCCGAGTACCTGGAAACGGTGGTTGAGCGCATCACCTATGTGGGCGCGGGCTTCCTCGCGGTGATCGCGGTGATTCCGTCGATCGTCGCGAAGGAGCTTGGCATTCCGTATTTCGTCGCGGCGTTCCTCGGTGGAACGGGTCTGCTCATCGTCGTCAGCGTCGGCCTGGACCTCATGCAGCGCATTGAAGCCAACCTGCTCATGCGCAACTATGCGGGATTCCTCGGCGCGGGTGAAGGCCGCGGCGGGCCCAAACTTCGTGGACGGAGAGGCTAAGTCCCACCCAATGGCGAAAGAAGACAAGATCGAACTTGACGCCGAAGTCACCGAAGCGCTGCCCGACGCCCGCTTCAAGGTTCGTTTGCAGAACGGCCAGGAGATCATGGCCTACGTCAGTGGAAAGATGCGGAAGTTCTTCATCCGCATCCTCCCCGGCGACAAGGTCAAGGTCGAGCTCAGCCCCTACGACATGAGCAAGGGCCGCATCACGTATCGACAGTAGCCGAAAGCCGAAAGCCTCCCATGAAAGTCCGCAGCAGCATCAAGCGACGCACCAAGGATTGCCAGATCGTCATTCGAAAAGGCAAGCGGTTCGTCATCAACAAGAAGAACAAGCGCCTCAAGCAGCGTCAGGGTTGACCATTCGCCGCTGATTTCAGACTTCTGACCTCCGACAGTTGAGTTCACCATGCCCCGTATCGCCGGTATCGACATTCCCGAGAAGAAGAAGATCTACTACGCCTTGCAGTACGTGTACGGCATCGGGCCGAAGTTCGCCAAGGACATCCTCGCGGAAGCGGGAATCGACGGCGACCGACGCGCGAACACGCTCACGGATCAGGAGGTTTCCTCGATCGCGACGGTGATCGACGGCGGCTACATCGTCGAAGGCGC
>CAZCGB010000704.1:0-1894 GCA_964498045.1 uncultured Isosphaeraceae bacterium | reverse complement strand
ATTTGTTTTGGTGAGATATGTTTTTAGTGTGTTGTTTTGTAATGTGGTTTTGTTAGTTGGAAGAGTATTTTTTTGTGTGGTTTGTTTGTTGTGTGGTTGTGTGTTGTTAGATTTTTGATGGTTTTGGTTGTTTTGTGTGGGTGTGTCTTGAAGCCGCGGTCGGCGTCGGACACGGCCGACGCGAAGAATGCGAATGCTTCCAATGCGAGTGGTTGGGAACAGCCCCCGGCGGTTTTCAGGGTTTTTCAGGATTTCGGACCTTGCGCTTGTGCGCGGTGCGTTCCCCGCCGCTTGCGGCTTGGCCGCGCGTATGGAACGGCTAAGCCGCAAGCGGCGAGGGCGCCATCCACCCTGTCCGCAATCGCCCGATTTGTGACCCGTCACCCCAAGCAGGACCCGTACACTTGACGAAGTGGAAAACCCGCGGCTTTTGCGTGAAACGCACGCCGCCACCCGCCCAAGAAACGGATTGCCCCCGCCCATGCTCAATACGCTCACCACAACCTTTGTTCGACGCCTGCGCGACCGCGACGAAGCCGCGTGGTTCGAACTCTGGGAAACCTTCGGCCCGGTGCTTCGCGGCCAACTCGCCAAGTGGGGCAAGGGCCGCATCGGCATTGAAACCGTGCGCGATCTCACCCAGGAGACACTCGCCGCTCTCTCTGATTCCATCGATCGGTACGACCCGGCCCGCGGCGCGCGCTTCAGCACCTGGCTGCTCTCCATCGCCAAGCACGCCTTGGGCGATGAGATGGACCGCCGGCAGGCCCTCAAGCGCGGCTCGGGCAAGAAGCCTGCGGAGCTCGATGAGCGCTTCATGAGCCAGGCCGCCACCGTCGAGGCCGACGACCTGTATCAGCAGAACGTGTTCTTCGCCAAGGTGTACGCCGCGATCCGCAAGACCGAAAGCGAATCGGATTTCATGCAGTTCCAGGTGTACCGCATGCGCGTGTTCGACGGCGTGGCGGGCAAGGGCGTCGCCGAGAGCCTGGGCATCAGCGAGCCGACGGTGAGCCGGCACCTGCAGCGCGTGCGTGATGTGCTGCGCAAGCGGTTGAGCGAGACCGTCGCGCTGTATTCGTTCACGCCCGATGAGGCGTCGGAGATCGAACGTGCGGGACTCGGGGCCGACGATGTGATGTTCGATGAAGCCCTTTGCGAGATTTACCACCGCCAGTCGCGGTTGATTCAGGATGATGAATCATCGCTGTCGCAGCGGTTCTAGTCGTTTCTTTCAGGACGGAGCGTGAGTCATGATGGGATCTGAAATGCAAGGCGTCATGGCGATCTTCGGCGTCATCGCCGGAATCACCCTGTTCGTGCTCGCCCTGGTGTTCGTCGCCGTGCCCTTGTTCAAGGGCATCGGCTGGAGCATCAGCGCAGTCTTCCGCGGCATCGGCTGGCTGGTGATGCACGTGTTCGAGTACGTCTCCGGCGCGCTGGGCGACGTCCTGCGCTTCATCGGCAGCCTGCTGGTGATGCTGATACTGATCCCGCTGGTGCCCATCAACATCGTCATCGGCCGCTGGTCCGCCGCCGGGCACTTCGCCGAGGGCTTCAAGCGCGAATTGAGCGTCGGCGCGGCCTGCGTGTATCGCGCCGTCTTGCGACGCCCCCTCAAACTCCTGCTTCTCGATGGCATGCTCGAAGGCCTGGAGCAGCGCCTGCCCGAAGCCATGGCCGGCGCGCCGGGAGCCGATCAGCCCTCCCGCCGCACGGGACAGTTCGACGGCTACACGATCGTCGGGTCGCTCAAGGCCGGCGGCTCGGGCGCGAAGTTGTACGTCGCCGAGCCCGATTCAGAGAAACGCCGCAAGGTCGTCAACATGCCCGAGCGCGTGGTGATCAAGACCTTTGCGCTCACCGAAGGTTCGAGCCTGCCGCAGATCGTCCG
>CAZCGB010000703.1:0-1897 GCA_964498045.1 uncultured Isosphaeraceae bacterium | reverse complement strand
GGACGTAGGAGCGTGAACCTTGTCCGAGGAAGACATCCTTGAACTGGTTCATCCCGGCGTTGGTGAAGAGCAGCGTGGGGTCGTCGTGGGGAACGACCGACGACGACGGCGCGAAGGTGTGGCCGGCGCGCTGCTGGAAGAAGTCGAGGAACTGCTGGCGAATGATGGCGGCGGAGCGTCGCATGGTGGGGGGGATAGTTTAGCGGCGGCCCCCGGTCTTGCCCCGCGCCGTGGCTAAACGTTGGCTTTTGCCGGAACACCAATGGCAGTGGCGTTCTCGGCGATGTTCCCGATGGCGACCGCGCCGGCGCCGAGCGTCGCGCCTTCGCCGATGGTGACGCCTGGGATGATCACCGCGCCCGCGCCGATGAGCGCGGCCCGGCCGATGCGAACGTTGCCAGCGAGCACGCTGCCCGGCGCGCAGTGGCAGAACGGCTCAAGCAAGCAGTCGTGTTCGATGATCGCGCCGGTATTGACGATCGCGCCGCGTTGCACGTGGGCGCGGGCGTTGATCACCGCGCGCGGGCCGATGAACACGCCTTCCTCGATCTTTGCTGTGGGAGAGATGATCGCCGAAGGATGAATGACCGCAGGCGTGCCGCGTGGCGAAGGCAGTTCGATCCATTTCGCGCGAAGGGCGTTGTCGCCCACCGCCGCATGGAAGAACGCGTGGCGATGATCGGTCATGGCCCGCGGCAGGTCGGCCAGCGCGCCCAGCCGCTTGAAGCCTGCGATGGGGCTCTCCGGCGTGTTGGGCGCGGGAACCGCGTCGTCGAGAAATCCCACGACGATGAATCCCGCGGCCTTCGCTGTTTCGGCGACCACCGCCGCGTGCCCGCCGCCGCCCAGCAGAATCATTGAGTGCACGATCATCATTGGAAGTAGCTCTTGGTTTCCATCACGTCGCCG
The DNA here is from genome assembly GCA_964498045.1 of uncultured Isosphaeraceae bacterium. Taxonomy (GTDB): domain Bacteria; phylum Planctomycetota; class Phycisphaerae; order Phycisphaerales; family SM1A02; genus DATKJG01. The sequence goes on along the minus strand of CAZCGB010000703.1, from coordinate 988 downwards.
GCATTGGCGGTGGCAAGGTCGCCTGGGATCGGCGTCTGCGGGGAAGCCTGCATCGGCGAAGGCTTCTCAGCATTTTCGAACGATCGCCGCGACGCCGGCACGCCGACGATCTGGCCCGTGTCAACGGACGCCGGGGTGAGAGGATAGCGGTCCGCAAGGCCGCGATCCCACGAGCGGTGATATCGCGCGATGGGCACATCGTGATAGCTGCTGCGACAGCGATAGCAGACCAAACGGCGATTGGAGAACAGCAGAATCGCCACGTCGATGATCAGCACGACGATCAACAGCAGGAGCACGGGCAGGTTGGTCGCCAATCCCAAGGCGCCGACGATTGCGCCGACGAACGCCAGCACGATGACCAGTCCGGTGACTTGCGGGAAGGCCTTTTCCTTGAACAAGTCGCTGCAGCCGCAGGCGATGCACTTGCGAAGCTGACCGGCGTCATCCAGCGCGCCTTCCCATTGCAGGAACACCTCGCGTTCCGGGGTGTGGATGCCGCGCTCGATGATTGGCGCGCGGGTTGAGCGCAGGGCGGGATCGATCTCGACCCGTCCGATTCGCCTGCGTCGATCATCGCGCCATTCAATGCGCATCTCCGCGAAAATGGTAGCCGATGGAGCATCCGCCCGGATGCAGGCAAGACGCGAGGCCGCTGACGACGATGCGGCGCGCGAGGGCCTGAAACGTCCGCCTTGCTGTCGGACGACGGGCATGCCATCATGCCAGCCGCCTATGCCGCACGCCACCCTGTCCACGGACTGGACCTCGCAACTCGCCGGCCGATTCATCGTTTTTGATGGCCCCGACGGCTCGGGCAAATCCACCCAGTTCAAGCGATTTTCATCGTATTCACGCGAAGCGGGAAGGCTCAAGGTGCGTGAAGTGCGCGAGCCCGGCGGCACGGCGATCGGCGAGCAGATCCGCACAGTGCTGCTCGATCCCGCCAACACCGAGATGAGCCTGCGCTGCGAGATGATGCTGTACA
>CAZCGB010000702.1:0-1902 GCA_964498045.1 uncultured Isosphaeraceae bacterium | reverse complement strand
CCCAACGCGGCCGGCACGTCGATCTTCGATGATCCGAAATACAAGGAGCTCTCCGACGAGATCCTGCGCCTTTCGAGCGAGTTCGGCATCCTCACCGAGTACACCGCGTTTCTCGCCACCGAAGGCACGAACCTCGGCGATTGGAGCACGCTCAGTTCCGCGTGCGGCACGAATCTCGACAACCGTGCCGTGCAGCAGCGCTGGGGCGCGGCGGCGGTGAACCAGGGCATCAACTTCAACGCGCAGAAGGGCCAGAGCAAAGTTCAGTACGACAACCGCTTCGTGGACGCGAATCTCAAGACAGTTGAGTTCAGCAACGTTCAGCAGGTCTGCGATCGCGCGTTCTTCAAGCAAGGCCAGCAGTGGATCGACTCGCAGGTCATCGCCGCCAACGCGCGGAAATCCGGCGTGCCGGGCATCAACGCGAACGTGAATGCCAACGTCACGCCGGACATCACGATCAACTACGGCTCGCCCGAACACCTGGCGCTGCTCGAAGCGCTCGTCAAGGAGAATCGCCAGGGCGTGCTGTCGCTCACCGGCGACATTCTCATCGTGCATCACGGCAAGACCATCCTCATCAAGAGCGCGCCAGGCTGCTGACGTCCATCCGCCAGACTCACCCGCGCGATCCGCCATCGACAACCGTCTAAAGTCTCGTCCTTCGGAGCCCACCATGACACGCACCATCCTCACCACCGTCTCGTGCCTGATCCTCAGCGGCAACGCCATTGCACAAACCCAGGCCGAGGCCATGCAGATCGCGCAGAACGCGGCACAGACCGCCAGCCAGTTCGTCGCTTCCGCCCAACAGCAAAAGCAGCAGGAGCGCCAGCAACCGGCACAATCTCTTCAACAGGGTGCCCAACAACTGTTGAATCCCGCCCAACCCGCCACGCCGCATCCGCAGGCGACCGGCGGCGACGGCTTGCCTGTTGCGCCGGCCACGATCGCTCCGCCGCGCCCGATCGAGCCCGGCGAGCGCATCGTCGAACTCGCGATCTGCCTCGACACTTCCGGCTCGATGGAGGGACTGATCAACGCCGCACGCGTGAAGCTGTGGGAGATCGTGAACGATCTCGCGCTGGCCAAGCCCACGCCACGCCTGCGCGTCGCGCTGCTGACCTACGGCAACGATGGCCACAACGCCGAGAACGGCTGGGTCAACATCGACATCGGTTTCACCGAGGACCTCGACATGGTCTCCAAGCAGTTGTTCGCGCTGACGACCAACGGCGGAACCGAGCTGGTCGGCCGCGTGCTCAAGGCCGCGGGCGAGAAACTCGACTGGAACGCGAGCGACGACGTGCTCAAACTCATCGTTGTGGCGGGCAACGAGTCGGCTGATCAGGACACGACCTTCAGCTTCCGCGACGTGTGCAAGGCCACGATCAGCAAGGGCGTGATGGTCAACTCGATCTACTGCGGCAACGTTGCCGACGACATCGCCCCGGCCTGGAAGGAAGTCTCGATGCTGGCTGACGGCCACTTCGCAAGCATTGATCAGAACAACGGCACGGTGACGGTATCGACGCCCTTCGACGATGAACTGGTGAATCTCAGCGCGGCGATCAACACCACCTACATCGCGTACGGCGCGATCGGCAAGGAGGCGTGGGCGAACCAGAGCGTGCAGGATTCCAACGCCGCGAACCTGGGCGCGGGCGTGGCTGCCGCCCGCTGCGCCACCAAGGGCGGCGCGATGTACCGCAACGACCAGTGGGATCTCGTCGACGCCTGCAAGCAGGCCGAGTTCAAGATCGAGGATGTGAAGGTCGAGGACCTGCCGGAGAACATGCGAAGCATGACGCTGGAGCAGAAGAAGGCGTACGTCGCTGAGATGACCGCCAAGCGCGGCGAGATGCAGACGCAGATCAACGACCTCAACGCCAAGCGCACCAC
>CAZCGB010000701.1:0-1904 GCA_964498045.1 uncultured Isosphaeraceae bacterium | reverse complement strand
CGCCGCCCGTCCTTGCGGATGTACTCCTTCTCGTACGGGGCGCAAACGCCCTGCTCGCGCAACACCTCAATCGTGCGGTCGTCCTGCGTGGAATACTCCGGCGGGGTCAGGTCGCGCCAGCGAACCCTGCGCGACACGAGATCGTCCTGCGAATACCCGACGATTCGCAAGTACGCGTCGTTGGCTTCCGTGACGTTGCCGTCGGCGTCCCAGAAGTGAATGCCCATCATGCTTGATTCGTAGATGCGGCGAAACCGCTCTTCGGATTCGCGCAGCGCCGCGTCCGCCTGACGTCTTGCCGTGACGTCATGCGACACGCCCGCAATGCCAACGAGTTCCCCATCGCCATTGCGAACAGGAAATTTGGAGGACATCTGGAACGTCATGCGCCCCGACGGCGCCAGGCAGTGCTCTTCCTTGTTGATCCGCGCCGCGCCGCTGCGCATGATCTCCAGCTCATCGCGCCGATACTGCTCGGCGTCGGCGGCGGGAAAGAAGTCGAAGTCGGTCTTCCCGATGACGTGCTGCGAACTCGCCACGCCCAGGAACGCCACCAGTGAGTCGCTCACGTGCGTGAATCGCCCCTGGGCGTCCTTGAAGTAAAGATAGTCCGGCACCGCGTGCAGGAGCACCTGCAACAAATTCATCGATTCGCGCGCGTGAGCGGGCATGCCGTCGTGTTCCGTGAGTTTCGCGGGCGAACCAGTGTAACGGCCTCTTCACATCATCCTCAACAACATTCCGTCCAGATGCAACGCCCGGATCATTGCGGCGAAGGCGCTTCGCCGACCGCCGACGGCGCGGTGGCAGGTTCCCCGGACGCCAGGCCCGCTCTGACCTGGCTGAGGGTCTTGGCCGCATTCATCGTGCGCTCGTGCTTCGATCCGTACAACGCGGTGAACTGCGCCACGGCCTTCTCGGCATGCGGGAGCGCTTCGGCAAGTCGATCGGCGTCGAGCAGCGCGAGCGCAAGAGCGGCGCGCGTCTGCACGACGAACCAGTGGCTCTCGCCCAGCGTCGTCACCGCGTCGGGCAGCATGGCCAGATAGCCCTCGGCACAATCGTTGAAGCGTTTGCCTTTGAACAGCGCGTTCCAGTACGCGTAGCGTGCCGTCAGCGTGTCGAACGCCCGCGGCCCGAGCATGCGCGTGCGCACCTTGATCACATGCTCCAGCAGCTTCGCCGCCGCCGCCGAGTCGCCCAGTTCCGCCTCCAGCCCCGCCAGGTTGGAGGAGATCGTCAGCGTGGCGGGATGCTCATCTCCCAGGAAGTTCGTCGCCAGCTCCGCCGCCTTCTTCAGATACGGCACGGCTTCAGTATCGCGATTGAGATCCTGATACGTCGCCCCGATGTTGTTGTTGAGCTCCATCAACGCCATGCGCGGCGGCGGCTCGATCTTCTCGGCGATGTGCAGCGCCTCCAAAAGCATGTGCAGCGACTTCTCGGGCTGCCCGCTCGAGTCATACGCCACGGCGAGGTTGCTCGTGCTCGCCAGCACCAGAGGATCGCGCGGGCCCAGCAGACGCACGCGACCGGCGACAGCTTCCTCAAGCAGCGGCACAGCTTCAGCCGACCGGCCCTGCGTGTCGCGCACCACACCCAGGTCATTGACCGCCTGAAACAGCGCTGGATCGTTGGAGCCAAGAAGCAATCGCGCCCGCGCCAGCACCTGCGTCAGCGCGGCGTCGGCCTCGGCCAGCTGTTGCCGCAGACCCAGCAGGCTCGCGGCTGCGATCTCCGATCGCACCGTGTCCGGGGCATTGGCCCCTTGCGCCGCGGTCCGCAGCTCGATCGCCTTCTTGAGGTGCGCGTCCGCCTTCTCGTACTCTCCCAAAGCCGAATACGCCACGCCCAGGGTGTGATGCACGCTGCCGGCGATGATCGGCCGCCCGAAGAACCGCTGA
>CAZCGB010000700.1:0-1918 GCA_964498045.1 uncultured Isosphaeraceae bacterium | reverse complement strand
CATCTCGAGCGAAATTCGGAACTGGCCCCCCGCCACGATCTCCATCGCGCATGAACTCGTTCGGGCGGGACGCCGCGCCGTCACCGGGTGTTGGTGGCGGACCAAAGCCGCGGGAGCGGCCGCCTTGGACCAGCGCGAGGTATTTCTTTCCCGAACCTCCGGTGACTGGGATCGCGAGTTTCGATGGTTGTCCGGCCATCACGCGATCACCGCCATCTAACTCTGATTTGTGTTCTCTTGCGAATTCGAGAAGGGAGTCGGGAACAGATTGATCGGAGAGTTCGCGTCCCGATTCATCCAGGTAGAAGGTTCGCAGGCGGCTTGCGGAATCGAGCATCTTGCGATGCATCTCAAACGCTTGCTGGCCCTGCGACTCATACACGGCCAGCGCCCCGCGCACCTGCAGCTCATGCAATCGGTCGGGCAAAGTCCCGCTTGGGACAGCACTGTACGGATACAGCCAGGTCACCAGCACAAGGCTGGCGATGACGATGGTGATCGAGAACCAGAACCAGAGAAAAATCTTGGTGAAGAGACTGCGCACGATCATGTGCTGCTCGTGTCCCGCAGTTCAATTGCTGCGTCCGGCGCGGAGGAACCGTTGCTGGCGTGATCGACGAGGGCCCAGATGTACCCCGTGCCACGAAGCGTCTTGATGCGCTCGCCTCCGCCGTTCCGCAAGCCGAGTTTGCGGCGAAGGTGGCTGATATGCACGTCGATGCTGCGGTCATCGGGGAACAGGCGGCGTCCAAAGACGCGTTCTGAGAGGTCCTCGCGCGACACCGCCCGCCCAGCTGATCGAATCAGCGCTTCCAGGAGATCAAACTCCGCACTGGTGAGATCGACGGCCTTTCCGGCGCATTCGACGGTTCGCGCGCCGGGATTCAGTCGCAGGTCATCCACGACGACGATGCTCTCGCGCCCCTTGGCCGGGGCGTCATCGCCCTGCGTGCGGCGAAGAACTGCCCGGATGCGCGCAACAAGTTCGCGAGGATTGAACGGTTTCGGCAGGTAGTCATCCGCGCCGATTTCAAGACCGACAATGCGATCAACTTCCTCGCCGCGTGCGGTGAGCATGATGACGGGCGTGTTGGCATGGGCACGGATGCGGCGCAGGACGTCAAATCCGTCGCCACCGGGCAGCATGACATCGAGCACGACCGTCGCGTAGTTGTCGGCAATCGCGCGGCGTGCGCCTTCCTCGGCGTCATGCACAGCGTCCACGACGAACCCGGCCGAACCGAGATACTCACTCAGCAATTCACACAGTTCCTGATCGTCATCGACGATCAACAGGCGCGTCGCGCCGCACATGCTCGTGCTCCTTGTGCTTGAAGCGGCGGCTTGTGACCAGCCGCACAGCAACAGTTTACGCGCCGCCTGCCGCGAAAACGGGCGCGGGTGTAAAGAAACGAAAACAACCCATTGCACGACTTTACGAATTCGCCACGCATCCTCCTGGAAATGTGCCGTATCGCATGTCATCACCGATCGCGGCTGATCGCCCCAACGACTTTCACTCCTCTCACAAGGAACAGGATCATGAACCACGGCGTGCATAACCCGAGACTTGATCGACGAGGCGCGCTGCGCATGGGCGTGCAGGGCGCTGCCGCGCTGGCCGGCCTGAGTCTTGTGCGTGACGCGGTTGGCCAGCAATGCATCGTCAAGCCGACGCAGACCGAAGGGCCGTACTGGGTGGATGAGATGCTCAACCGGGCCGACATCCGCTCCGACCCGGCGACGGGCGTTGTGCAGCAGGGCATGCCTTTCCGCCTCTCGATCAACATCTCTGAAACCACCGCCGGCGTCTGCGCGCCGATGGCCGGCGCGTGGGTCGACGTCTGGCATTGCAGCGCTCTGGGCGTGTATTCCGACACCGCCGCACAGGGAACCGTCGGCCAGAAGTTCCTGCGCG
>CAZCGB010000699.1:0-1925 GCA_964498045.1 uncultured Isosphaeraceae bacterium | reverse complement strand
AGAAGTCTGTGCGCCCTTCGCGCATCGCCTGGCGACGGGGCTGCCGTGGGTGACGGTGAAGTGGGCCCAGACGATTGACGGGCGCATCGCCACTTCCACTGGCGAAAGTCAATGGATGTCGAACGAATCCAGTCGGCGGATGGTGCATCGCGAACGCGGGCGGGCCGATGCGATCCTCACCGGCATCGGCACGGTGCTGAAGGACGATCCGATGCTTACGCCGCGCGGAGTACGATTGCGCCGCCCCCCGACGCGACGTCCGCCGCAAGGCTTTCCTCTTCGCGTCGTCATCGATCCACAGCTGCAGACCCCGCTGGAGGCGAAGATCGTCAATACCACGCACGACGCGCCGACGATCATCGCGTGCGCGCAGGCGGTCATCGATTCCGCCGAAGGCGACGCCGACCACAAGGCGCACGCGCTGCGAGCGCGCGGCGTGGAACTGCTGGGCATCCCCATGCAGGGCGATGAACTGCCGCTGGAGCCGGTGTTGCGCGAACTCGCGGTGAAGCGCGAGGCGACGCATGTGCTGGTGGAGGCGGGTACGGGCCTGATGAGCCGACTGTTCAGACAACGACTGGTGAACGAAGCATGGGTGTTCACCGCGCCGCTGCTGCTTGGTGATGACCAGGCGCAGCCTGCGATCAGCGGAATGACGGCGTGGAAACTCGCCGACGGTGTGGGAATGCAATTGTGGAGCCTGCGAAGACGCGGCGGAGATGTCATCGCAAGATACAGGTGCGGTCCGTAGGGCCCGCTCGGAAACCTAAACGCCAAAATCTGCCGCGGCAAGCCGCATCTTCAGCCCCTGCGGAAACACGCGCAGGACGTTGTCGCCGTTCTCCAGCGCGGTGGCGGGCTTGTCCTTCTCCTGGGCGATGCGCACGGTGTCGAGGGCCTTGCCGTTGAAGCCGAAGAAGGTGACCGTCGCAAGTTCGAGGTCGCGCGGATAGGCCTTGAGTTCGACGCTCGGCGCGCGAAGCGTGCAGAGTTGGTCCAGCAGTTCCTGCACCTGTGCCGGATTCACTTCAACGTTGTCCTTGCCGGGTGCGCGCCATTTGTCGAGATCGCGTTCGAGCTTGAATTCTTCGTTCGCGGTGTGAATGACCAGCGACTTCACATCGGCGGGATTCACGCCCGATCCCGTGGGTGACGCCAGGTTCTCAGGCCCGCGGAAAAGCGCCGCCAGCACCGGGCCGCTCAGACTCACAACCACCGGCCGGCCATCGATCATGCCGAAGCGATCCAGCGAAGCCGCGCTGCGCGGCTGTCCCACGAAAAGCGTTTCCGTGATTGACGCGCTGTTCGTTGCCGCCGGCGCCGAGGCGGAAGTCCCGTTGGAGGCCGCGGGAGCCGGGGATTGCGGCGTCGTGATCACCGAAAGCGCGACGACTGGTTTCGCGAGTCCGAAGTTGGCGAGTTCCTTGTCGTCCTTGACATCAAGGATGTAGTCGGCGACCGTCGCGCGGCCGAGCGCCTGCAGAAAGGCGTCGAGGTTCTGCGCATCCACGCGAGTCCGCACCGGCTCGGTCATCATCCACTTGCGGCCTTCGCGCCGCAGCGCCATCTTCGATTCGCCGTTGCGCATCTTGATGCGGTCCGAATCGGCTCCAGCGTGCTGGAAGATGCGGCGATCGCGCCACTCCGTCGGGTTCATGTCCAGCACGCGCTCGTGCAGCTTCTGATTGACGATGCAGACCGCGTCATCGCCCTTTCGCCGCAGATACGCACGGCCGGCGACGCTGCGGCGCCCGAGTTCCAGCGTCATCGACCCGCCCGGCCACTGATAGGTGATCTCGGAGGCGGGCGGCGCGAGCTGAAGCGTGGCCAGCGATTGGTCGGAACCGAGCGCGTCGGGCGGAATGCGATCGACGACCTCAAGCTCCCGCGCGGCCACGGCCATCTGGCGAATCGAAAACGGATCC